>JBCCWZ010000034.1:0-8446 GCA_039192615.1 Bacteroidota bacterium | reverse complement strand
TATTGATGACTGCAGTACTACAACTAGTCATGCGGCTGCCTTCCTATAGACAAGCATCTGTTGATCCTACAACTTTTCAGGCACTCTTTGGTTTCACACCAGGCATTGTAATTGGTTCTATGGTAGCTTACTTGACAGCCCAGTTCATAGACATTTACTTGTTTGCATGGGCCCGCAGGCTCACCAAAAACAAGCATCTATGGTTTAGGAACAATATTTCTACACTGGTTAGCCAGTTTTTAGATACGATGCTTTTTGGGTTAGTTGCCTGGATCGTATGGCCATTTTTTGTACCGGATGAAGCAGTAGCACCCCTCTCATGGGCTGCTTGGTATCAGATTACGCTCAATGAGTATGCTTTCAAGGTGGTTTTTACTGTACTCAATACCCCCTTGGTCTATGGGGGAGTTTACGCAGTTCGGTACTGGACTCGGTCGAGCTAGCTACGGGTAAGGCCGGGAAAGATAGCCCCCACATAGTCATTAGTATCTTTTGGGGGCCTGCGCTGCCCTTGCCGTATTTTTGTTACTACCTCCCCACATCAGCCTCCACCACTGACGAAGGGTGGGGATGTAAAGTTGATTAAAGCTTCTCACATAACGCAAACTGACGCCACCAGCAGCAACCACTCCCTTATTTGTACCCGTGTAGATTGGATCGGTACCGTACTTATTGTAAAACTTAGCCCTGAACCTTCTGTCCTCAGTAAGGAAATACTCTATAGTCCAGTCCCCTAGTATCCGAGTATCCCTAGCTGCTGCTGGGTCAATCCCAAGTCTCCCTGCTCTAGATACCCGTAACTTTCCATCCAAAAAGCTACGAGCAAGCTTGAAGCGCATTCCTTCAAACCCTATGTTGCTTAACTCTTCCAGATCAACGTCAAGCTCAAGGTTTTCATCTAAACCAGAGACAAGATTTCCTAACTGCCAAGAAATAAGCTCGCTTAGATTTCTACTGACAACATCACTACCTATAACTATTGGATTGGCTTCAGAGAATCCTTTGAAAATTACCAGGCTCACTGCCTGGTTCGTCACGTATGCCTTGTCTTCTACTGCCTTTTTCTGAAAATTGCTGATAGCTATTTGATACCTTCTATCCCTAGGATATTCTAAAAAGTTAATCTTAAAGTCTACATCAGGTGATAAAAGGGTTCCTCGTAGGGCTACTAGCACTTGTACAGGATACTTTCTATCCATCCCTGTCCTCTTTCTGGTACCAACAGCCTTTAGAAGGGGCGTCAATGCAACTCGTTGCTCATATGCAGCTTTCACACTAAGCAAGCCTTCGTAGGGGCTATCAGTCCAGGTAATCTTGCTTTTGGGTAATATTTTAAAAGTCTTGTTAAGTATTGGGTAAAAAGAGAAAATGTACTCTCCTTCTGAGAATTCAAATCCACCCGTTATACTCGGTACTACTTCATCATCGAACACTATTTTGAGGTTCCCCTTACCACGCCCCTCAATAACATCATCAGCTGCCTCATCCAAAATGAGCGTTGTGAGTGCATCAGGTGTAATCTCCAGTAATATAGTGACTTGTAGCTCCTGAGAAGCTACTTCGTTTGCCTGTGATGCTTGCTGTTTAGTCTTAGCATTCACAAAATGAATAAATTCCCGTTGGGTAATGGTATTTCTAGCGCTATTGACAGGAATAAAGATACGAGTGCCTGGCGCTGTTTTGGACTTGATATGAATAGCCATGTTTCTGGGGGTCCCCGAAAAAGCCAAACTACCACTCAATATGCCCGTCCCATAAAAGTATACATTGTCTTCTACAGCTGTATCAAGTAGCTTGAAGCGCGTCATCTTTCCTGACAATTTCACTTGAAAGTCCCTCAACGCTTGGTGGGCCAGTAGCCCTCGTAACACAGCCCGGCCTTGCTGGTCATCATTGAGGACCAAGCGGTCGATGTGGATAGCCTTCTCTGTAAAGCGTAAGGCAGCCTGCCCCTGATAAAGGGCCTCAAGGTGATTAATACGCAAGGATGCATTTTGAATGTTGGCTTTACCCGTGATCCGAGGGTTAGCTATACTGCCATTGATGGAAAGCATACCTGTCAGTTCCCCCGCTAGTTGAGACAATTGGTCTCTTACCAAAGGCTGGAAAGCAGCCAATTGGGTCTGGGAAAAATGAGCTACGAGCTGCAGGCTGTCTTCCTTTTTGGACGGTTCATAAAAGCCTTGAATAGTTACCGTTTGTTGGGCTAAATAATTTAAACAACCTACCAAGTTGAGCCGCTCTAGTGCACGCCCCCAGCCCATAGTTATATGCATGTCTCCTACCAAACGATGGCTAATAGCAAGTTGCTCTACCGTGATATCACCATCGATATGTGCCTGCCCAAGCCCCCCTTGTAGTTGAGCCGTTGCATTGAGTACGCCTGTAAGTGGTGTAGCTCCCAGTAGGTGCCAGGGATCCAAGGCAACATTCTTAATCTCGAGGTGCAGTACTTGGCTAGGGTCAGCAGCCCAAACGCCATGCAAGCTAACTTGCTGCTTTTCGCTGACTAAGGCAAAGTTTTGAAACTGCACCCACGATCTACCTATGGTAATGCGATTCTCTGGATGTAGATGCCACTGATGGTCAAGCAGTTGGAGGCTGGCAGGACTGAGTATAAGCTCTATAGTATCCTTCAACAACACGGCATGGCCTTGTAGATGGAGCTGGTTAGAAGAACTAGCTTGACGCAAGGTATTCCCAAAAGCTACACGGTCATTTTCCCACGTAACGTCTAAGGAAAAGTCTTTGGTAGTGCCTAGGGCGCCCCATTGCTGTTGACTAGCAACAAGTTGTGCAATAGCCGATATACCCCCTTGCGTCTGGCTGGCTAATAGGGTGAGCTGGGGATCCTTCCAGTTATATTGCTTGAAAGCCATGGCACTTGCCTCAGCCAGTGTTAGCGAGAAAGTAGCGGCTTTCCCCTGCGAAAAGCTTCCCTGTATTTGCGTACCCGGGGCTACATAGACATCATCTCTAAAAACGTGGAGCAGCGGGTTGATATCTTTACAGTGAACTTGATAGGTGAGGGTGTAGGGCCGAAGTGTATGCTTGGGAAGAATGAGTTTATCATGCATCAAACGGCGTTGAAAATTTCGCATGAATTGATGTAAGTCATGGCCTAGTTGGGCATAGGCAAAGTCTCCCTCAGCCTTGAAGGCAACAAGCGCTGAGTCTATTTGTAATAGGTTCTTCCCGCCCTCTTGACTTTTGTGTACATGCACCGCCTCTACCTGTACTTGCCTACCTGCAAGGCTCAAGCAAAATTCATTCAACTGCGCATCTAATTGGCTATTATCTAACGAAAGTCCCTGAAAAATGACAGCGAGCTTCGTGTGTAAGGTGGCCTGAGTATCCGTCAAGTGCAATGCTTGCAGGTGGGCCTGCTCTAAATTTCCTTCTATAGCAACACTTTCTTGGTCCTTGCTCAAGTTGATGGTTGCCTCGGCCTGGCATTTGAGGTTCGGGTCATCTACGGTCACCTGCCCCTGAAAAAATGATTGGGCAAAGGCACCATCGGTATGGACATTCTTGTACTCATAGTTATTCACCCCAAGCTTATCAATATCGACAGCTAATTGGAAGTGAGTGGTAGACCAGCTGAGCCCCTTTCCCTTGATCTTTCCTTGCATGCTGAGCTGCTGTAGCGCCGAGTTGTTTAGCCATTTCCCTAGCTCAAAATCATGGGTAGCCAGCGTGCCCTTATAGGTATGTAGCTGAGAGGCAGCATCAGGCTGAAATACTAAATCGGTGGTGATCTTACCCAGATCTGTATCAAAAGTAGCTTGCGCTGTAAAGTCATCATATTTGCCATAGATGCGGCCTTGTGGCCTCACAAAAGCAGCACTTGCTAAGAGTTTATGCCATTTTTCATCTAGGTAAGGAAGTACGTCTTGCGTATGCAGGTATCCTTGCTGGAGATCAATATCGAATACGGTCGTGGACAGCTGAGGCAGCCCTTGCAAATGGAGGCTCCCTTGAAGGTGACTATTTTGTTCACCCCACCCTAATTGAAAGTCTTGCAGGTGCCAATCATTGAGTTTGCCTTCAACAGCCCCAGAGAGCCTATAGACAGTCTTATATTGCTTGAAATAAGGGATAAAAGCGGCCAGCTCTTCTGACGCCATCACGGCATGGTCTAAAGAGGCGGTAATATGTGCACGGTCGTAAAATGCTGTTAGCAACCCGTCGGGAGCGTAGGTGAGGGAACACGCTCCTTGCAGGCGACTGTGCGTCGTCTGCAGTTGTAGGGCCCGGCATTGGAGTTTATCAGCGGCCAGGAGTAGCGAAGTACAGAGATGGTTTATGGCAAGGGGTCCATTGACCTGCTGACAAGCAAAATGTCGGATATCTACAGCCAGGTGGTTGGCTTGTGCGTGCAGGTTAGCGAACTCTCCCTGGATCTGATGACCCTTGAAGTGATAGGGGTCAAATACATCTTGCAAGGGCACCCTTTGTTGATCATCCACAGAAAACTCAATGTCTTGCAAAGAAGCATGGTGGATCGTCCATGAATCCGTGGTAGCTGGAGGTAGCCTTTGCCAAAAAAGCTGCAGATTGTAGCCTTCCTCAGTTGCTTTGCGTAGCTGCACTTGGGCACCTTGGATGCGCAGTGTTTTTAGGGTAGACTTGCCTAGCAAGAGCTGGAGGGGATTGATGTGAAAGGATAGCTGCTCTACAGAGAGCATGGGGTGGTTTTGGGGATCTTTGATGGTTAGCCCAGTTATGGAGACATGAGACAGCCACTTGACTTGGAAACGCTGATGGGTAACCGTAAACTGGGTGGTATGGCTGAGGTGCTGGAGCAACCTGGTCATCAAACGATGCTGGACATAGGGCAGCTGCAACACAGTAAAAGCAGTGATACACAAGGCAAGTAGGCTACCTAACAGCCAGGCCAGCATCCTGTCTATGCTTTTTTTGTTTAGCTTCGGTTTTTGTTCAGGCGTATCCAATGCAAAAAGACAGTCCAGTAATATTAGCGATTGAGACTTCGTGCGATGAGACAGCTGCTGCTGTCATTCGCGATGGCAAGATAGCAAGCAACTTGGTGGCTACCCAGGCGGTGCATGCGGAATATGGAGGCATTGTGCCCGAATTAGCTTCTCGGGCTCATCAGCAACACATTATTCCTGTTGTCCAGCAAGCCATGCAGCAAGCGGCTATCACACCAGCGGCGCTCGACGCCGTGGCCTTTACCCAGGGCCCAGGGCTATTGGGGGCTTTGCTTATAGGTACTTCTTTGGCCAAATCAGTGGCCTTTGCCCTGGACATCCCGTTAATTGCTGTGCACCATATGCGGGCCCATATCTTGGCCAATTTTATTGAGGCCCCTGTTCCTACCTTTCCCTTTCTTTGTTTGACTGTGAGTGGCGGCCATACACAGCTGGTGTTGGTTAAGTCTCCTTTGGCAATGGAAGTCATTGGAACTACGCAGGATGATGCGGTGGGCGAGGCATTTGACAAGATCGGCAAGCTGATGGGTCTTCCTTACCCTGCAGGGCCTTTCATTGATCAGTATGCCCAACAGGGCGATCCGCAGCGCTTTTCATTTCCAGCCACGACCATGCCCCAGCTTGATTTTTCTTTTAGTGGGATCAAAACAGCTTTTCTGTATTTCATCAAGGAAAACCAAGAAAAAGACGCCAACTTTGTGGCCCAACATCGTGATGATCTTTGTGCAAGTATTCAAGCGACTTTGGTGAATATGCTGTTGGCCAAACTCCAGCAAGCTGTTGCCCAAACAGGGGTTACAACCATTGCTTTGGCAGGCGGGGTGGCAGCCAACTCGGGCCTGCGGGGGCAGTTGCAGCAGTTAGCGGCGCAGGAAGGCTGGGAGGTATTCATTCCTTCGCTCGCCTATTGTACCGATAATGCAGCGATGGTGGCCATGACAGCGCACTACCAGTACTTAGCCGGGGAGCGCTGCGGCCTGAGTGTGACGGCACGACCAAGAATGCCTTTGTAAACGCCAGGCGATGGAAAGCGTTGTTATTACAATAGGTAATCTCGTCTTGCAAACAGCTTGTGAGTACCGAATAATTGTTATTAACCAACCTATTTAGTCATAAAAGGAGCATGGCCACCAAACAGAAAAAAGGAGCCAAGAACATCGCTATCAAAAACAAGCGAGCCAGTTTTGAGTACTTGCTTTTAGACGAGTATGTGGCGGGGATGGTTTTGACAGGTACGGAGATCAAGTCTATCAGGGCAGGCAAGGTGAGTCTCCAAGAATCTTATTGTTATTTTGCTCGGGGCGAACTTTGGGTCAAAGGCATGCATATTGCAGCGTATGCGCAAGGGAACATTTATAATCATGTGGAGGACAGGGAGCGAAAGCTGCTATTAAACCGAAAAGAGCTGAATAAGTTGCTGCGCAATAAAGAGAAGGGAATGACGATTATTCCTGTGCGACTTTTCATTAATGACCGGGGGTTGGCTAAGTTGCAGATTGCACTGGCTAAGGGAAAAAAGTTGTATGACAAACGCCAGCATATCAAAGAAAGGGACTTAGCAAGGGCCAGACAGCGGGGACAGGATTAGTACAGGCTCAATCTTATGCTTTATCTTAGGAAAGATACTATGAGAAAAATGTGGATCATCGGGATCAAGAGTGGGATCATTACTGTTTTAGGTTTGATCGCCTATGGGCTACTCATACAGAGCCTAGCTGGACAGGCTGCTCTAATCGGGAGGCTAGAGTATATCGTCTTGGCGCTAGGGATTTACTCTGGGCATTACTATTACAAAGCTGCTAACAAGGGGTTAATGACTTACCGACAAGGGCTGAAGTTGGGGCTTATTGTCACCTCCTTCACCGGCTCATTTAATGGGCTCCTCCTTTACCTGTATGCCCGACAGGCAGCCCCTGCTGGGATCGAGCGGTTGACTGAGAATATGCAAAAGGCTTTACAGCAACAAGGAGTAGGGGCGCCTATGCGCGAAGAGGTAGGCCAATGGATGCAGCAGTTGACTCCAACGCTTTTAGGGGTGGGGACGTTCATAAGCACTGTACTGCTGGGCTTTGCCCTTACATTAGTCGTTGCTGCATTCTCCAGATCCTCCCAAAAGGCTGCCAGTAAGGAGTAAAGCTATTTTTTGGTCGAAATTACATGCTTGGGGCCTTGTTATGCTTCTATAGTATGGGCGCTAGTTTGCATAAGGAGGCAGTAAGGCCACTTTTCGTTGGCTTGCGAAGAATGTTATCCTTCTTTTTATTATCTAATCAATAGACACTATTGAGCTATGCAACTTGATAAGAAATTACTAAGCGATCTCTTGGGGTACTTCATGCGGGGTTTGCTTTTGGTGATCCCTTTTGCGATGACGGGCTATATTATTTCGTTTGCCTGGAACTGGATTGATGGACTGATCGGGCCTGATGTGCCTGGTCTTGGCATCGTGATTTTGATGCTATCGATTACTTTCTTAGGCTATTTAGGTTCTACCCTGTTGGTCAGGTCTTTGTTTGATTTTGTAGAAAGCTTGATCATCAGGCTACCTTTGATCAGTACGGTCTATTCCTCGCTCAAAGAACTGACTTCTGCCTTTGTGGGGAAGGACAAGAAGTTTGATAAGCCTGTATTGGTGGTGATGAACAAAGAGGCTCGCCTTCACAAGCTAGGCTTTATTACCCAGAAAGACTTAAAGGACATCAATCTGCCGGGCAGTATTGCTGTGTATGTGCCACACTCTTATAACTTTTCGGGCGATTTATTCCTGCTGCCCAAAGAGGCAGTTACTCCTTTAGATGTTTCCAGCACGGAAATCATGAAGTTTATTGTGTCAGGCGGTGTAGCAGGTTTACAATCTACTGAGGAGCAAGATAGTTAAGCAACCTACTCCCCAGGGACCGCGGGCTGGAGCTCAAAATACTTGCTCAACCAAGCGTCTTGGGCACGAACAAGCCATTGCTCGTCCAAGGCTACTTTCCTGGTGATGGAATTGTCAAAAGTCAGCGTATCTGCCGTAATAACTCCTTGCTGTATTTGTGCTTGAAGCTGCTCTAGGGGGACTAGGACATTGCTATCGCCTTGCCTAAAGGCAATTTGAGTTCTGTCTAACAGGACTAACTTAAATTCTTGTTCTAGACTGCGAATGAATTGTATAGAGGCATCGACAGCACATCCTGTGGCGCCTTGAAAGCTTTCTTCTACCGCCAGGATCAGGAATTGGTCATAAAGCAGGGCAGCGCTGCTCTGTAAGGGATTGCCATGGGAAACCCACTGGGTTAAGAATGAGAGGGCTTTTTGCAGCATACTGGCCTGCTCTTCCTGCGTCAGGGAGCGATTAGCTTGGTAGATCCATATACGGGCTTCATCGGAGAGTTGCTCAAAAGGAATGTACATAGGCTTTTGTTTTTATATGCGTATTAGCTGCTACTCTTTCTGCATTAATATAGCTCCTATACCTCGTACTAGCATAGGTTTTGGACTGTACCTTCTAT
>JBCCWZ010000033.1:0-8447 GCA_039192615.1 Bacteroidota bacterium | reverse complement strand
GCACTTTAACGCCCTTGAGGTGGAACACCTCGCAGAGAGTAGGCTGCTGTGCTTTGAGCTGGAAGCGGTGAAGGGAGATAGAAAGCTCTATCCTTTAGTGAT
This sequence comes from Bacteroidota bacterium, assembly GCA_039192615.1. Lineage (GTDB taxonomy): Bacteria > Bacteroidota > Bacteroidia > Cytophagales > Amoebophilaceae > UBA8403. The sequence continues at coordinate 8,345 of JBCCWZ010000033.1, read as the reverse complement.
TCAGGTGCTATTCGACTACATCCTTCAGCTGGTCTCGAGCCAGCCCAAGCAAAAAAAGTTCATCGACATCGAGGAAGGGTGGAGTATGCTTGATGACGCTTCAGAGAGCTACATCGAAGCCTTCTTTAGAAAGGGTAGAAAGACCAACACTTCGATTCGGATGATCACCCAGAACGTGACGGAGATCCAGGAGTCTAAGATTGCAGGGGCGATGAAAAACAATGCAGCCACTTTTATTCTTCTTTATAACGACAAGGCCTCGGTAAGAGAAGACATCGCAGCGTTTTTGGGAATGAACGAGTTTGATCTGGAGAAGTATGCTTCTTTGAGGCGCAAGGATCATTATCTGGATGGCTACCGGGAAGTGCTGATTAAAGAAATGGATCACTCGACAGTCTGGCGAGTGAGTTTATCGCTTTATGAGCATGCTTTACTTACCTCCAGGCCTGATGAGCGGCACCGGGTGCAGGAGCTGGCACACGAAGAAGGCAGCGCCGAGCGAGGCATTGCCAGATGGGCACGCGAGGTAGTTATGAGTTATCAGTGAGCAGTTATGAGTTTGAGCATGCCTGAATAAGGCACTGATAACTCATCACTTATAACTACAGTGCAGTCATGATAACTGATAACTCCTAACTGATAACTATATGAGTGTTGATTTTATTTTGCCTTCTTTCCCTCCGCTGCCTGATGGCATGTGGATAGCTACCTCAGCGATGCTGGATGCTTCTATCAGCAAGTGCATGAAGCTGCTGGGAGGCTTTGTTACCCTCAAGATGATACATGATTGGTATGAGAGCTATGAAGAGATGAACATCTCGATGCACATCAGAACGCTCTTTAGGGCGCTTATGATGGTCATGTTCTTCCGCTACTACAAGTCTCTTTTGATGTTCTTTGACTACTTCATTGACACGCTGGCCCTCCATGATAATGGCTATGAGTTAGTCTTTAATAAGCTCCAGGGTCAGGGCGAGGCTTACAAGCCTTTTGGTGGAGGCTTCTTGAGGTCTATCTGGCGGGCTTGGCGGATGCTGGCAGACCTGGCCATGCAGATAGTGGTGCTCTTCACTCACAAGGGGCTCATTTATTTCATGCACTATATAAGGGCCGTATCGATGCTGTTGCTCGTGCAGTTGGGTCCCATGGCGGCCGTGCTCTCGTGGCTTCCTGGTCCCTTTAGTAGGGCCTTCCAGCAGTGGAGTAAAAGCTATGTAACGGTCTCTTGCTGGGCGATCACCCTGCAGGTATTCTGGGTCTTGAGCCAGGGCTTTGGGGCAGGGGTGATGACGACAGACATTCTGGAAGGGCCTGGGGCCAGAATGGGGTATATACTACTCTCTATAGCCCTGGCTTTTGCTATCCTGATGACCCCTAGCTGGACAGCCAAGTTCATAGGTGGTGATATGTTGGGCGGCTTTGCCTCAGGGTTAAGAGGATGGGTAGCGCGCGCTGGGCAGCTGGCCATGAAAAAAGTACCTATAAGCGCCCTTACAAAAGGAATAAAATGAATAGCAAAAGATACATAGTGATAGGATCACTCTTGATAAGCCCGCTAGCCCATGCGGGTCCTCTAGCAGACAAAGCAGGGGTCACAGAGGCTGTGAGAGAGCAAGCAACCCAGCAGGCAGAAGGCTGGTTCAAGCGGAAGGTAGGTCGAGGGCTGCAGAAGGGACTTAACTACCTAGCTCCCGGTGCAGGCGATGCCCTGGGAGAGATGATCGGTCTGGGAAGCGTAGAAGACAAAGTAGAGCGCATAGAAAAGAAGCAAGACACAGCCATTGGTCAGATTAGAGGCATTGCCTTTCAAGCGTTAGCGACCAAAAAAAAGTTAGAGCAGCTGTATTACTACAAAAAGCAAGCAGAGCGGAACGCTAAAGAGATGCTTCGAGGCATCAAGGACAGTGATCCCAGAAAGTTTATAGGCGGCTTTGGGGAGGACATGTTAGGCATTCCTCTGAACCCTGCTGAGTACATTCCAGATACGGAGTACACCAGAGACCTGAAGGCGAACCTTGCGATGGACTTCTCGTTAGAGCGTGGTCTGGTGCAGCAGGGTGGTTTCCTATTGAGTGAGACCCGGGCAGCGCTAGCGAGCGACGAGGGGCTAGAGAGGCAGCGCCCCGAGGAGTTTAACAAGGCTTACCAGCAGGCCGTCACTTACGAGGAAAACCTAGAACGTGCCTTGCATGCCAAGGAGCAGGCTACCCTTAAGTGGCACCAACAAGAGATCAGACGCCTAGAGAGTGAGCTGAAGGTCTTGGAGGCGAGCAAAGGGAAGCCAGGGCTGACGATGGGCGATGCCTTACAAATAGAGCGCACGGTAGAGATGAAGCGGAGCATAGCGCGTGATTTGCATGAGAAGGTGAACACAGGCATTAGAGAAGAGATGGCCATGAGTGATGAGCAGGCATCAAGGCTCCTTCAAAAGAAACAGGGAAGTGACGTGAAGGCCCTGGATGACTATTTCAAGCATGACCGAGAGCGCGTAAAGCGGCACTATGGACATTTGTGGAAGTTTTGGTGATAGTGATCAGCTCCTCATTAGGCGACCTTTCCCCCCCGTAGCCCGCCAGGTACATACTAAAGCGTAAAGCGATGAGTGAAGCACAGAACGTAGCCAGAGAGCAGGGCTACAACATGACTGCCGAACAAAGAATAGAAGACAGCAAGGTCTACAAAGAGATCAAGCAAGGGATCAAGCTCATGGACTTTGCCACCGAGAAGCTGGGCTGGCAAGTATCTCCAGTGCAAGAGGACGATCGCGGGGTGGTGCTTAAGCATCAGGAGCACGGCACTATCACTGCCCCTCGAGAGCGTAATCCTAAGACCGGCAATTGGGGTTTCTTTTGGACTCATGGGCAAGGCGGGGGCAACTTGATTGACCTCTTAGAACAACAAGGCTGGAAGTGGGATAAGATTAGAACGCTGAAAGACTCATTACCCACAGCGCATCAAGTGACTTCTGAGGCGCCTCAGGCTTCTGTATCGCAGCCGTCTGATGAAAATAAAAAAGAACAATCTTCTCAAAAAGAGACCTCAGATCAACACAAAGAGCGAGACCCTAAAAAGCAAACTGCCCTTGCTCAAGCCAAGTTTGATGAGGTCAAGCTAGAACCAGGAGCTTCTTATTTAGAGAAGCAAGGCATCGATGGCAAGATGTATGCCTCCTTCCCTCAGGTGAAGACCAATGGTAAAGAGGCTGCCTTTATGCTCTACAATGTCGTAGAAGGAAAGGCGCACTTGTGTAGCACGGTGAGGTATTGCACTGACAAGGAGGGCAAAAGCGTGCACTTCTTCCAAAAAGACTTACCTCGGGGCCTTGCCGTACTCAAGGGTGAAGGGTCTGTAGAGCGGCTTGTAGTCTCAGAGAGTCCTATTAATGCGTTGAGCTTTAAGCAGGTGGAGGAGATGGAGGGGCACAAGGTGCCCGGGACGATGTATGTCAGCACTTGTGGCAAACTCACAGAACGTACCAGCGTAGGGATCAATCATCTTTTTAAAGAAGCTAAAGCGCAAGGACAGTCCGTGGTACTGGCCCGCTCAGGAGACGAGGAAGGCATCAAGATTAGCCGTGAACTATCTGTGCTGGCAGAGCAGCATGGCGTGGGTGCGCGGATCAGTATTCCACCTGCCCGTAACGACTGGAATGCGTACTTAAATACAGAGCAGGCCAAAGAAAAGATTCCCGAGGAAGTGCGCCAGCAGCTGGAAGACTTTATACAATCTAAAAAGATAGCAAAGGTCTCTTTCCCTTCCCCTGCTTATGAAAATACTTTGTTTGAGCACCTACCGATCCCTGAAAAAGCTTGTAAGGGGGTGAAGAGCTATGAAGCTGGAGAGCGTGAAATCTCTTTCCCAATCTACGCAGATGCCCAATCGGTGATGGAGAAAAAGTCGATAGGTACTTACCGTTTTCAGTTAGAAGGCGATGGTCTGAGTAGCTATACAGAAACCAGGGGCACATCTGCCGGACTCGTGGTCGTCCCCGCGCATCGTTCTCCTGATTCAGTGGTGATTACCTCCAGCCCGATGGATATATTTCTCCATAAGGCAGCGGAACAGGCTAATACGGGCAGATTGCAGAAGCTACTCAACCCCCCGGCAACGCTCTACGTGAGCACTTGCGGGCAGAAGGGCAGAGACCTTCAAAAACCTTTGCAAAGCATTCTTGATCATTATCATGAGGCTAAAGTGGTGTTCTACATGAATAATAAAGAAGCCAGAGACCTGCGTCTGAGCTTAGACAAGAAGCTTTTGAATAATGAGAATAAGGGATTCTCCTATCAAGTATCGCCTCCCATACGGGCAGCCTGGCACGAGGAGCCTCCAAAAGAATCACAAGTCGTGCAGCAAGAAATGCTGGAGCAGAAGAAGATTACTCCGAGGCAAAGTCAGAGCCAGGGGATGAAAGTAGCGTGAGGAATAGCGTGCTCCGTCTTTTTCCTTTTGTTACTTCTTAAATATTTACTTTTTAGAAAGGCCATAGCAGGACTCCTGCTGCTGAACGTACTTCAAAGATGAGTTCGCTTGTGTGCAGTGGCACTATAGGCACTCGTAGAAACTCTCCTGCTATCAGACTGCCTATGTCTGAAGTGGAATATTTTGTCAAAATTCACTGGCCGGAGTTTTCCTACCGACTCAGCCTGGAGAGCCCGAAAGCTATACTATAGATGACAATCAAGTGCTCATTAACATTGAAGTAGATAAAGAGCACTCTGGTAGGTTTACTTATGATGTCTTAAGCAATAAACCTTCTACCAATCCAGAGGTATTCTATAGACTCGAGCAAAAGGACAATGCTACTACAGATGAAGTCATAGAGATGCTGTATAAGTTGCTAGAACCGGAGTTATGACTTGAGTTAGGTGATGAGTTGTAATACCTCGGATGGCTATTTCAGTCTTTTTGTGTAAATACTTCTACGCACATTTTCTCAAACTCTTCAGCAGCTTCTTTCAAGCCAAGCCTTTTTGCCAGCGGCACGAAAAAGTCTGCTGTTTCCTGAGCAATGAGTTTACGCTTGGACACCTTACTATGCCCTTTAATCGTACGCATGTTATGCATTCTGTCTGCGATCTTGACATAGAGGCCACGCTTATTACCTGCTTGATCCAGCATTTTTAGGTTCTCTGAGGCAGACATCTTGATTTTGTAGATACTGCCTTCGATGCTCTGTAAGTGTGTCACCAAGTCTACTACCTTTGCCGTTTCTTTGCCAAAGACAGTTTCTATGTGCTGTAAGAGCATTGGTGTGTCCTCCACTGTGTCGTGCAACAGTGCGCCAACAATGGTGGCTTCATCTTGGTTGTAGTCCAGCACGATCTGCGCTACAGCAAGGGGGTGCAAGTAGAAAGGCTCACCGGATTTCCGCTCACTAGGCCCATGATACCATTTGATCAGCTCTAAGGCCATTTTAATTAACCCCAGATCGGCCTCACTTCTGGCTGCTACATCCGTGAGGAATGTGGCCTCCTGCGCCTGGGCGTCTACCGTGTCGCTTTTGAAGTGGTCATTGGCTCTTTTTGGGGTAGCATCTACTTCCATGTAAGGTTTGTCCATGTCGCGAAGCCGCACTTCTCTTACATCTAAAGGGATGACATAGATAAGCGTATCGTCTGTGATCGCTGCATAGCCATAGTGGGCCTTGATAATGCGCTCATTGGCCTGCTGTTCTAGCTCCTGGGTCGTCTCCATAGTAGTAGCCTTGTTAGTAAGATCAGGCTGGTAGCTGGGGGCTATTGGTGGTAATTCTTCCCTGGCCGTGATGGCAATCCGTAAAGCAGGTACATGCTTGATGTAGTTTTTTTCGACATCAGGAAGTGGATAGGTGAGCTGTGTGTCTTTCAATGACATCAAAATTGTTTGTTCTTCGTCTTTGAAAGCTCCTTGCAGTGAGATAATACTCTTAGAGAGCAAGGTGGCTAGCTGTTCAGGGTCACTTGTGATGGTTTGTTGCTTCGATTCGTTGGCAATCTTGATGCTTGCCTGCATGCCGCTTGCTTGTATTTTTTCCTTGACAACGTTCAGTAGCGCTTCGATAGGCCAGTCTTTTTGGATATGAAGGCGCAAGTAATCTTGTGATCTGGTGTCTATCCCCTGTAGTTGGAAGGCCATAGGGATAAGCTTCATTTGCAGGGCTTCAAGTTTAACCCTATCTGCTTTCTTGACATCCAGCTTGTATAGGCTTTTAATCATGGTGAGCAGATTAGCGGCCCCTGTGTTTTGTAATGCCTGTAAGACCTTGCGGTTTTCTGAAGTACTTTGGCGGAGGCTAGCCTGCTGTGATGCTCCCTGACTTTTCATAAAGCGGCGTTCTTGAGTAATACGTTGCTCCTTACGACGAGCAAATAGCAAGCCTATAAGCGTGGAGACAGTTACTGCATAGGCCAGCGTATATTTGGTCTCTATATCCATATGCATGGCTAGGGGGGCTATCCCTAGCTTATAGAGTCCTATAGCTAGAATAACGCCCAAGACGGAAAGCCATATAAACATGGCCCAATCTACCAGTACTATGAGGAGCATGATAGAAAGACCAACATTGAGGAGCCATTCTGTGCTATTCCCCTCTAGAAAAAAAAGAAAAGTGGTCACAAAAGGTAGGCAATAAAGCAGCGTAAAGTAATAGTAACCAGCAAAGTAAGGTAGTAGTCTAACGGGCCAATAAGACTGGAGAAGTAGTCCTATGCATAGTAAGGCACCTATACCTCTGATGGCCAGAAGCCAGGTGTAAGTAGCAGGCACAGCATAACTGTGCATGTAAAAAGGCACCATGTAGCTGAAGCTAATAAAAAGAGCAAATAAGGTAGGACTAGTACCATACCTAGCTGCCTTATTCTGGGAGTAATGAAGTAATTTTTGCGGTGTAGGGACTATCTCCGTTAGCACTTGAGTAGCACGATTCCAGCTGGGGTTCCATACGTGAGTTGCTTGCCTACTGGTTTCTCGATTGACTATCGCAAAGCCGTGGTGCTGAATATAGTGGCTGCCAAAGAAGCTGATTAGGTTAGTAGCAACCGCTACGGGGATAATGAATTCATTACTGAGATAGTACCTACTGATGATAAAAACGGCTGTTGTTGTAACAGATGAGACAAGAAAAGAGCGTGTATCAGTCTTTAGGCCCATGATGCCTGCTACCAATGGGATTGTGAATATGAGGGCAATTGCTTCTGTTATGAAGTTTAAGCCCTTGCCTAAATCTAAGCCACCATATTGTACTCTTGGTAAAGCCTGGTAAAATAGAGCCAGGGTTAGTGCCATCAGGCCGAGGAAGAACGTAATGTACTGTACAAGCTTTAGGGCATCTACTTTACGTCTAAGCCTAGGTTGTATGACATCATGAGCAAGGGCTAGCCCTGCAGCATGTAGAAAAGAGTCAGCCGTAGACATAATACCTGCGATAAATCCGGCTCCTACTATTCCTTTCGCGCCAATGGGCAAATAAGTGCTCACAAGATATACAAAGACCTTGCTACCTTGTTGAGGCATATTGGGGTCAATAGTTGTCCGTAAGATAATAGCAGCCAAGCCAATTAAAGTGAGTAACAGGTAAAAAACAGTAAGGAAACTTAGTCCTATATAGTAGCTATTCACAAGCTGAGTCTTATCCCTTGCCGTAAGCATACGTTGGATAAAAGGGAAGCTGAGTGGGAAGGCAGGGAAGAGATCCCAGAGACAATAGACTACATAGTCTGTAAGGCTAGGATGATGTAGTACATCCAGTGCTTGTGTAGGTACTTGTTTGAAGAGCATTTTGATGCCCCCTACTTGGTAGAGTATTACATAAGCGACTAGAGGGACAAATACTAAAATGGCGATAAATTGAAATACATCTGTAATAGCCACTGCTTTCATGCCACCCCGTGCAGAGTAGAGTACCAACAAGAATCCCCCTGATAAGATGCTCCATGAGCCAGGTAAGTTAAACATTTCTCCTACATAAGCCAGCCAGACCATTTGTAATGCAACTATGGCAATACTGTAAAATGTACCTAACAGTCCCATCCAGAAACGTGCTCCTTGTCCGTACATCTGCCCCATAAGTTCTGGCAAAGTCAAACAGCCTTGGAAATACTGAATATTAGGAGCGATATACCAAGCAATAAATAGAAAAGTGATGACGGCCCCACAGAGTATGACAGAGAAGACAGGCAAAAGTCCATCATCAAAAACATAACCTACATACCCAATTCCTTTAGAGCCTGTGATGTAGGTGGCAAGGATAGTCATGGCCAGTATACCTGTGCCTAGTTGTTTGTTAGCAATCGCATATTCTCGGATGTCCTTAATTCCTCTGCCTGCCCTAAGCCCTATATAGAGGGTAATCCCTAGAAAAGCAT
>JBCCWZ010000032.1:0-8979 GCA_039192615.1 Bacteroidota bacterium | reverse complement strand
AGGGATTCGAACCCTCGTCCGAGCAAGCCAACCACAATGCCTTCTACATGCTTAGTCGCTGTTGCTTGTCGAGAGCACCAAGGTCAGTGACATACCTAAGACACTCCGTATACGCGATTGGATTTCACTGCAGTATCACGTACCTACGGCAGCTAGTTCTACAAGTCGATGTCTCGGGTGCTCCTCCTGCAGAACAAAGGACGAGCGAGACAGATGCTTCCTAATCTCCGATTAGGCGGCAATTGCATAAGAGCTATTGCTATTATGCACTAGGCTAACTTTGCCATTTATGTATATAGTGTAAGTTTGTTTCAGAGGTACTACTTACAACACCTCGCATGCTAACACTGGACTGATACTTATCGTCAATTCCAGTCGACCCCATCATATCCCGTTGTTCTGTAGGATGTTCTAAATTTAATGAGAAAAATTGATTGCGTAAGCATCTTCGTAAGAATAACTATCGGGCATTCTTACTGATTCATTTCTGGCACTATCTTTGTTCTTAGCTTTTTACTTCGAAAGAGCTCAAAATCCTGTGACTCATCAAGACTACTCCCTATCATCTTTTTGTTTTGTTATTGTGCTGTGTTGATTTCTAGGTAAGGCTCATTATCGGTCAGAATTAAACCAATCTTGAATAGCCTGAAAATCTATACTTTTTGGTCTTCTCTTGCTCTTGAGCCTAGTACTAGTTTGCTGCAAGAGATTTTTCTTTCCCCACTGCCAACTATCTAAACTATATTCTACCTGGTAGTTGTTAACTAGCTTGTATTCTTTTACCGATTGCCCGGTCTTTGAGTCTATTTCTGGGTCACCGTTTCGATCTTTTTTTTCCTGTAGATCCTTAGATATTAACTTTAGCTTTACGTTAACTACACCTCCTCGAGCATTCACATATCCCTCCCATTGTTTTTTTGTCATTTTTTGGTTACTATCTCTCACCCAGGTGAATGAGCGGCTCTTTCCTGGTTTCAGTTCTGAGGGCAAACTAACATTTTGACCCTCACTCTTAGTATTATCTTCCTTGCTCCCAGCACTAAGGTTACACACTAGCTTTATAGGTTCTAGATTTAGAGTTTGTCGCTTTCTATCACCTAGGTGAGTCTGATTCTTGATCTTAAACTGTACTGTAGGGGTATATAACTTTTCTTTGCAGACATCCTCCAAGTCTTTTGACTTTACTTTCTTCATTATCAGGTGCACATCAACAATCTCTAGATGCTTTGTTTGAGGAAAAGTATAGGGAGCATCTGTGGCGTTGTTAGATCTCTTCAATTTTCTAGTAAGCCGGGTCCGCATTCTTGATGATCCAGCAGATTTTGCTGAGCGATTAGTACTCGTCCGGGTGCCTTCAGAGTTAGCACGCTTGCTTGAAGACTTAGGGCCACCACCGAATCCTAGGGGGCGCTCATTCATGCAGGCTGCTGGCAGGGCTAGCAGGATGCTAAGGGCTAATACGGGCAGGCGGCGGCGTGTATTGGTGGGTGTCATAACTTTATTATTTAACATAATTATTAATAAGGATTGCAATTATAGAAATAAATTTTTTTATGTACAAAATATTGAGGCTTTTTTTAAAAATAAGATACACGCCTGGAATGTAACCTCGCTTGTGGTGGGCTTACCTAGGAGGACTTACATAGCGAGGTAGCTTGGCGCAACAAGGGGATACTAAGAATGGCTGGCTGGGGAGACCAGCCGCTTCAAACAGGAAATTTCATCTTATAAGGCACTTCTACCTTCCCGTGTCTGATCTGTTTGAGCTTGCTTTTGAGCAAATTCTTACGCAGCGGTGCCGCATAGTCAATGTGCAGCTTGCCCTCCAGGTGGTCATATTCGTGCATCATCACCCGAGCCGGGAAGCCCGTCCACTCCTCCTCATGCCGTTGCCAGGCTGTATCGAAATAACGAATGGTAATTTTCTCATGGCGAGGCACTTCAACCCTCACTCCTGGCATACTCAAACATCCCTCTTCAAAGGTCTCAGCAGGTACCGCTTCATCAATCCTCAGCTCCGGATTGATCAAGACCTTTCTGCCCTCGACTGTGCTGCCTTGCTCTTGCAAATACTGACTAAAATCCACGACAAAGAGCCGAATGCTTTGCCCAATCTGCGGCGCTGCCAATCCTACCCCCTGCGCTTGATCCATCGTAGCCAGCATATCATCAGCCAGCGTTTGTACATCGGCACCTTCTTCAATAGCTACTGCCTTTTTTCTGAGGATAGGATCGCCATAAGCAACAATAGGATAGATCATACCAATGATAAATTAGGAGTTATTAATGATGAATTAGCAACATGCTTTTCTACTACTTTGTTATCCTTCATAGCCCATCATTAGTGGTCAATTGGGTAACTAAAAAAGACTGCAGAATGATAGTTGCACTGAGCTTATCCACATTCGCCTTCCTGCGCCTATCCTTTTTCTTAAAGCCCCCCTCGACCAGGCTGGCCGCAGCTAGCTTGGAGGTGTAGCGCTCGTCGTGGGCCAGGATGCGTTGGTTAGGAAACGTCTTTTGCAGCGTTCGCATAAATTTGGTAACCACTGCAGTCATAGGCGAGGCAGTATTGTTCAGGCGCTTGGGCATGCCCACGACCAACGTCTCTACCGTTTCTTGCGCCACGTAGGCCTGCAAAAAAGCCAACACCTCAGCCGTGCTCACCGTCGTCAAGGGCGTAGCAATCAGCTGTAGCGGATCGGTAACTGCCATGCCCACCCGTTTCAACCCATAGTCAATAGCCATGATTCTTCCCATAACGCTTGATTGTTGGGGCTCAAAGTTAACACACCTCCTCATTTGTTGGTAGGCAATAGGTGGACTGACTTTTCTCTCGGCCCTGAGCGCTGCTTTTGTAAGTTTTAAAATGTAAATTGAGACGTTTTTCCACCAAACATGATGTCTCTGTGAGAGCGACCAAGAATTTAAAACCTGTTATTGGCCTTACTGCTGTATGTGCACTAGCTGTAGCCATTGGCATTTGGGTAGGTACTACCTTAGGCATTCCCCCCAAAGACCCGCGGGCCGCGAATCCCGCGCTAGAGAGCACCGTCCAAAAACTTACGGATGTATTGGCCCGCGTTGAGAGTGATTATGTGGATGATGCTGACCTCAAGACCTTGTCTGAAACAGCCATCAGAAAGCTGCTGAAACAGCTAGACCCGCACAGCGTTTACATCACTGCCAAGGAGCTCGTTACCAAAGATATAGAGCTCAAGGGCGAGCTCGAAGGGATTGGGATAGAGTTTGTCATGCTGAACGATACGGTATACGTAGTAGCCCCCATCAGTGGAGGGCCGTCAGCACAAGTAGGTATTCAAGCCGGCGATAAGATTATTCTGGTGGACGATGAGCCTTTTGCAGGCCAAGGCTTGCAGGCTACGGATGTGGTAGAAAAACTCAGAGGCCCTCGAGGTACCAAGGTAAAGCTCAGTATACGCCGCAAAAAACACAAAGAACTACTCGACTTTACTGTTAAAAGAAACAAAGTCCCCTTTTATTCCGTAGATGTTAGCTACATGGTTGATAACCAGATAGGATACATCAAAGTCAGCCGTTTTACAGCCAATACGTTCAAAGAGTTCAAAACTGCTTTCCACCAGCTTCAGAAGCAGGGCATGACCCAACTACTGCTGGACCTGCGCAGCAATCCAGGGGGGTACATGGATATGGCTATTAAAATGGCGGACAATCTGCTCGACCAAGGGCAGCTCATTGTCTACACCAAAGGCAAGCGGAGTAAGTACAACAATAAATACTATGCCAAGAAAGAGGATCGTCTTAAACAGGGGCCAGTCATCGTATTAATCAACGGAGGTACCGCCTCGGCAGCCGAGATTGTGGCCGGGGCTTTACAAGACAATGATCGGGCGCTGATTGTAGGCAGAAGGTCTTTTGGCAAAGGCCTCGTACAAGTTCCTATCTCCCTGCATGATGGCTCTCAGCTGCGACTGACAGTAGCTCGCTATTACACGCCCAGCGGCAGGTTTATTCAAAAGCCTTATGGCGATGGTGTAGTAGATTATCATGCAGACCTTATCGACCGATACAAGCAGGGAGAGTACTTTCGGGCCGATAATATTCAGTTTGATGAGTCATTGAAATACCAGACAAGCCAAGGGCGCACGGTCTATGGCGGTGGCGGCATTATGCCTGACTATTTTATACCGCTCGAGGTGCCTTCTTATCATGCCTACCTTGACCAACTGCTCGGCAAGTTGCAGCAGTATGCTTTAGAATATGTAGATCAACATCGTGAGGGCTTGACGGCGATGGGATGGGAGGACTACTATAAAAAGTTTGAGGTAAGTGAGCGAATGCTCAAGAAAATAGTAGCGCAGGCAGAAGAAGCAGGTGTACCTTATGATGACAAAGCATTTCGGGCTGCCAAAGCGCACCTTCAACGCTTGCTTAAAGCCCATATAGCTAAAAACTTATGGCGCGAAAAAGGCTTCTATCCTATCTATCATCAGATCGACGACGAGTTTCAAAAAGCACTCCAGTTGTTTGATGAAGCTGAAGCGCTACTGCAGCCATCCACTGATCAGGAATAGGAGGACATTCTTGAGCTCAGCTCTTTGCTGCATGTAGTACTTGCTTCAAGAGGAGAATAACTGCCAAGCCCCGCTACAGCGGGGCTTATATTGGGGACGATTAGGTAGTATTATTTATACGAGCTTCACGTCGATCGCATTCAACCCTCTGGGAGTTTCTTTGACCTCAAAAGTTACTTCATCACCTTCCTGTACCTCTTGGCCATCTAAAGCTGTGACATGTAGAAAGTAATCTTGGCCTGAAGTAGCCTCTGTAATAAATCCAAAACCTTTAGAGTCATTGAAAAATTTAACTGTTCCTGTTTTCATTTCTTTAGTTAGATAATTAGCAATTCACGTAAGGTAGCATAAAAAAAGCAATAAACAGGATTAGAAGTCAAAAAATAACGGATTGTCAGCAGCATGTAGCACAGTACGAAAAGCTAAGCCAATGCATCGTTGACAGCCAGGTTGTGGAACACCCTTTGTACATCATCGTTACCTTCCAAAGCTTCGACCAGCTTCATCACCTGGGCCGCAGCGTCCTCGGCTAGCGCAACCGATGTCTGAGGAATATATTGTAAAGCCGCCTCGTCAATAGGCAGCTGGAGCATTTCTAAAGCTTTTTGTACCTGCCCAAAGGCTTCTAAAGGACAAGTGATGTAGAAGTAACCCGCTTCAGGCTCAATGGCAGTAGCACCCGCCTCGATCATAGCCAGTGTCAAAGCCTCTTCATCAGAGACGCATTCTTGCGCCAGGCTGAATACCCCTTGCCTGTCAAACAAAAAAGCCAGTGAACCGCTTTTGCCCAAACTCCCACCATACTTCGTAAAAGCCGCCCGCACCGCCGCCACCGTCCTGTTCAGGTTATCAGTCATACACTCCGCAATCACCGCCACACCATGCGCAGCATAACCCTCATACGTCACCTCTGTATAGTCAGCAGCATCAGCCCCACTACCCTTCTTGATCGCCCGTTCAATATTGTCCTTAGGTAGATTCGCATTCTTAGCCTGCTGGATGGCCAATCGCAGCCGTGGATTATTGTCAGGAACACCACCCCCTTGCTTGGCAGCCATGGTGATCTCCTTGACCAGCTTCCCAAACAATTGGCCTCGTTTAGCATCATTGGCACTCTTGCGATGCTTGATATTCGCCCACTTGCTATGTCCCGCCATAATTATACCTCAGATGAATACCGCACTAACGCGTTTTCTTTTGTCCATAGAACACATTCAGCAACACTCCTAATAAAACCAGCCCGAGGCCTAATAACTTAAGCAATGGAAGGGTTTCGTTGAAAAATAAATAACTAAACACCAAAGCATAGAAGACGGCCACATAAGACGTGGCTGATACAATGGCTACAGGGCCGTGTTGATAAGCCTTCACAGAGTAGTACTGGGCCGTAAAGCCTAATACACTTAGAATACCCAGAATAAATACTTCTTGCTGCTGTAAGGCTACAAAGTTATGGGCCACGGAGGGGGCCATGAGTAACGTAGACATGAAGTATGCATAAAAAGCAATGACTAATGGATGTTCCTGATGTTCTATTTTTCTAACAAAGTTGTAAGACAAGGCCCCTAGGAAAGCACTGACAAGGCCCACACCGATATACCAAGATGCCTCGGTAAGCGCAAAGCCATTGATTAAAACAATGCCCGCAAAGGAAAGAGCAAAAAATACGGCTTGGCGCAGCCTAAGAGACTCGTTAACGATGAAGGTACCCAAGAGGGCAGTAAAAATGGGGGCTATGTAACGGATTGTAAAAGCGCTGGGAAGCGGAATATGTTGTACCATGATAAAGAAAAGGGTGACTTGTAGGGCATTGGAGGTGCCTCTAGCCAGGAGGAGGCGGTGATTGGTGCCCCAAACGGGAAGCTGACGATAGCGAAGGAGGGATAGGGTGATCATTAATGCAGCCAACGATTTAAAGAAAACGACTTCGGCGGCGGGGATACGCGTGAGGAGTTTGACGCCCAGGCTAATCAGGGAGACAAAAAAAGCACTGAGCAGCATGAACTGGCTGCCTTTGGGAATACGCATAGGCTGGAAAGTTGTAGATAAAAAATGACCGACTGGGCGCTAAGGCTTTTCAGAGGACGGCAAAGTTACAGAATAGTCTTGGTTTACCGAAACTTGCATAGTGCAGCCGCTAGGCCCCTGTTACCTCGCTTTTGCAGAGATGCTGTTGATAAAAGCAAAGAGAAAGTAGCACATTTCACCACAAATGGAGGCTATGTAAGCAACTTACCGGCTTGGAGAAGTAGCTCCCTATCAGCCATAGCAGCCAAAGTAGGGTCATGAGTAGCCAATACAAAAGTCTGGTCTAATTTGTCACGGAGCTCAAAAAACAAAGCATGGAGGGCCGCTGCATTTTGCGCATCCAAGTTACCACTAGGCTCATCGGCAAACACTACCTGGGGGCTATTGATAAGTGCCCGGGCGACAGCCGCTCGTTGCTGCTCGCCGCCCGAGAGAGTAGCAGGTTGGTGTTCGCTGCGTTCAGCAAGGCCGAGTAGCGCGAGCAACTCTTTGCCCCTAGCCTCCACTTTTTTTCTGTCTTGCCCACCGATATACCCAGGCATACATACATTCTCCAGCGTTGTGAACTCCGGCAACAAGTTGTAAAGCTGAAACACAAAGCCAATCGACCGATTTCTGAAGGCAGCCAGTTGGGAGCCCCGCAAAGCCAGCAAGTCTGTATCATTAAGCTGTAGCACGCCCCTATCAGGCTTGTCCAGGGTAGCCAGTATATGCAACAACGTACTTTTGCCGGCGCCCGAAGCACCCGTAATAGCCACTACCTCGCCTGGAGCCACCGTCAGGTCAATACCTTGAAGCACCTGGAGACTTCCATAGTGCTTAGTGATTCCTTTTGCTACAAGCATAGGGTGTAGAGTTTAGTCGTTGTGAATGCACCAACCAAGAGGCGCAGCCTTACAAGCCTATCTTCTGGCCACGGCTAAGTTACATTTTTATTGCCTGGTAGGAACCTAGGTGAAGGGCGGCAGTTCAATTGTTGGCATAGCCATTTTATTTTATATTTGGTCATCCCTAGCTGGCGCGGAACTTAGTTCCGTGCCTTGCAGACCCAGTTTTGAGTTCATTCTGCGCTCGTAGTTCAACTGGATAGAACGTCGGATTTCGGCTCCGAAGGTTGAGGGTTCGAGTCCTTCCGAGCGCACGCAGCTTTTTACCGCGCTTCATCACTAGTGGATTAACTATGTCTGTTAATAACCGTCGAGTCATCGTCATCGGAGCTGGGTACGCCGGCTTGGCAGCCGCTGCCTGCCTGGCCCAACAAGGCTTTGAAGTCACCATCCTAGAAAAAAACAGCCAGCCTGGAGGCAGGGCGCGTCTGCTGGAGGCCGAAGGGTTTCGGTTTGACATGGGCCCTAGCTGGTACTGGATGCCCGATGTCTTCGAGTCGTTCTTTCAAAAGTTTGGGCATACTACCGCCGATTACTACTCTCTGAAACAACTCGACCCGGCGTATGCAGTCTTTTTTGGCGCTGATCACGTCGCTGCCATGCCTGCCCAGCCCGAGGCCCGCATGCAGCTGTTTGAAACCTACGAGAAGGGGGCTGGACGACGTTTGCAGCAATTTCTAGCCGAGGCAGCTTATAAGTACCAGGTAGGGATGGAAGACCTGGTCTACAAGCCGGGGCAGTCGGTGTGGGAGCTGGCTGACTGGCGGGTGCTCAAGGGGCTCTTTCGGCTGCATCTTTTCCAGTCTTTTCACCGCCATATTCGGAAGTATTTCAACAATGCGCACCTGCTCCAACTCTTGGAGTTTCCTGTGCTCTTTTTGGGAGCTACTCCCCGGAAAATTCCGGCGCTCTACAGCCTGATGAATTATGCAGACATCACCCTGGGTACGTGGTATCCGATGGGAGGCATGCACGAGCCCATCAAGGCGATGGTCAAGCTGAATGAATCTTTGGGCACGAAGCTCCTGACGAATACCGAGGTGAAGGGTTTGGAAATAGACGGCCACCAAGTACAGCGAGTACTCACCGACCAAGCGAGCTTGCCAGCCGATATTGTCATTGCTAATGGCGACTACCACCATGTAGAGCAACACTTGCTGCCTAAGGCCCACAGAACGTATAGCCCGGCGTATTGGGAAAAAAGGGTGCTGGCGCCTTCTTGCTTGCTTTACTACCTGGGTATCAACAAACGGCTTGAGCGGCTGCATCATCACAATCTTTTCTTTCACACCTCGATGCAGCAACATTTTCAGGAGATTTATGAAGCACCGCAGTGGCCTTCTGATCCTTTGTTTTATGTGTCTTGTACCTCCAAGACCGACCCAACTGTAGCCCCTGTCGGCTGCGAAAACCTCTTCATCCTCATCCCGGTAGCCCCCGGCCTGCAGGATACCCCTGAAGTCCGGGCGAAGTACCTCCAGCACACCTTGCAAAAACTCGAGGAGCTT
>JBCCWZ010000031.1:0-9058 GCA_039192615.1 Bacteroidota bacterium | reverse complement strand
TCATCGCCATTTTTCTGCTCACTAGAGAAGGCGTGAACCTAGGTAAATCACTCTCTTATGTGCTTGTTGCTTCTGTCTGTGACAATTTGTGTTTCATCACGGCTGCTTCTTTGGGCCTGGGAGGCGCATATGGCCCTATTTTTACAGGCATGTCCAGTCTAGAAGGGCATCTAGGCAGTAGCCTGCAACTCCTCTTCTGGTCTAGCTATACCTTTCTCCTCATCTATACCCTGACAGTACTGTTATCCCTTCTTTTTTGGCCTTCCCTCTTTAAATGGGTCTTAGTGCAGGTAACTAGCCTCCCCTTCTTGAAAAGATGGCAGCCTGCTGCCCGCCAGCATGGTGATGAGATTATCATGGCCTCTTCTGTCCTGAAAGGCGAGAAGGTTTCTTATTGGTTAAGGGCTGGCCTGGCTACTATGGTCTTGTGGAGCAGTAAATACCTGATCCTCAACTTCCTCATTGCCTCCTATGTTTCGCTTAGTTTGCAAGAACACCTCCTTGTCTTTGGCAAGCAGCTCGTTATATGGACTGTGATGCTCGTCTCACCCACTCCCGGTAGTAGTGGTACGGCAGAGTTTTTCTACCAACAGCTGCATGGAGAGGCTTTAGGAGGGTATACGTTGATTACAGCCGTTCTTTGGCGGGCCATGACTTCTTACTATTACCTCATGCTTGGTGCCATCGTTTTGCCCTACTGGCTTAGAAGGGCTTTCTCTACCCCTAAAAGTACTGCAACGCAGCCAGATACAGCTCCACCTTCTGCTGCGTGATAAGGCCTTGGGCCTAAGCAACTATTGCAGGAGAAAGAAGAGCTATTTCTCTGCTCACTTCCTGAGCACTACGCCAGTAGGGGTACCCCATTCATGGCTGGCAATATCAGACAGCCCTACTACAATGGTCTTGTAGCCCAGGTGCTGGCAGGCCAAAGCGAATAGTGATTTTAGCACCTGAACTATCTCTTACCCACCCGCATCAGCCCTATTTTTTTCCTTACTACTCCAAAAGAGCCTTCATAGCCGTGTAGTAAATCTATACCTCAATATTCTAGTTGCTGGATGAGGAGTTGGCGCTATTGACGACACGCTGGTGCGGAACGATGCAGTCAACCAGAAGGAGGTAGATCATTACAGTACATTTGGTGTATTAAGTTACATTGGCTATATAACTATTCAGCGTAAGGCTACTGTCGTAGTAATAACATTAATGGAAAGAGTAAAGGATTGTAGGTTACGGTGATAGTAGGCATCATTGTCATTACTTATTCAATTTTAACCTAAAGCTACCCAATTTATGTCCTGTCAAACACCCCTAGAAGAGCTAGCCCAAGGCCTCACTCTATCTCCCCCCCTCCAAAAAGGTGTTGACCAGCGCGCTGCCATCCAAGACCTACAAAGTATGCTCCATGCCCTAGGCTTTGGCTCTGTCTTGCAATGGAGCAAGTATGGCGCTGATGGCGACTATGGGGCAGCTACAACGGCAGCAGTCAAGCAATTCTGCCAACAAAACGGCTTTGCCAGTACCGGCGAAATAGTCACTCCTACTATAGCCCAAAAGCTTTTGCAGCGCTACAACGCTTTAGACGAATTGCAGCAGCTGAACGATGATTTGCAAGCCGATAAGATCGCACAATGCTACTACCAAGGCTCCTCAGCTACTGTGGCAGTATGTGCCCTGCAGACGCTGCTGAATGAGGTGGGCCTGGGGCAGGTGTTGCAGTGGGAAAAGTACGGCGCTGATGGTGATTATGGGCCAGCTACTGCCCGGGCCTTGGCCCAGTTTGCCCAGCAGCACTCCCTACAGTCAGATGGCAGCCAGCTAACCGTTGCCTTGGCCCAACGCATCATCGAAATCCTAGCCCCTTACTATGGCCCCCAGTGGGCCACCACCAACGTCTTAGCCAGTCAGGCAGCACAAGATCTCCAGCTGACCGTCTTTACCGATACACACTTCATTGGGAAGAAGGTAGTGGCTAATAAAAGTTTTTTGCCGGCACTTAATAAAATCAACCAGTATGCCCACCAAAACAACGTCAAAGTGTACGTAACCAGTTCTTTCAGGCCTACCACCGTTGTTAAAGGAGCCATTGTCAAGCCCGCTACCTTCTCTAACCATCTGGTGGGGCACGCCATTGATATGAACTTGGTGTATGGCCCTGAGGCGACTTTCTGTAACTCCCGGGTACTGGCCCAGGCTGTGCTACCCCCTCCTGTCGATGCATTTATCCAGGCCATCCGCCAAGACCCTGGCCTACGCTGGGGTGGCGACTTTCGGGTCAGAGATGTGGTACATATTGATGACAATACGTATCATCAAGACAAGGAGCAATGGCTGGCAAGCTACGAAGCTATCCAGCAACAGCTTTTGCAAGGACATTTCGTTTAATATTTTTTCACCCCTTAAAAACAACTGCAACATGGCTCAAGAACAAGCATTTAAAGGCTCGAAGGTCGGCAAATGGCTGCTCGGCAAGGCTCCAGCGGTACTGGATCTGGTAGGCGACTTTTTCCCTCCAGCCCGATTATTGAAGAACTTGGTAGATAGCGCTACTCCAGACCTACCTAAAGAGGATCGCTTAGAATTTGAAAAGCTGTTGAAGGACTATGAACTTAATGTGTATGCTAAAGAGGTGGAGGATAGACAAAGTGCCCGCCAGATGTATGCAGCTAAGCACGAGGCGACAGACTGGGTGGCTAAACGCATTATGACGTGGAACCTGCTCTTTATCGTTGTCTTGGTAGGCGCCAATATAACTTGCATTCTTTACCTAGAGAGTACTTTGCTAGCCATCGTTTCTAACGTCATTGGCCAAGTCACACAAGCACTAATCAACGAACGTCTGACCGTGGTCAATTTTTTTATGGGAAGCTCCAAAGGCAGTGCAGACAAAAATGAGATGCTGAGCCGAGGTTTTTCCTTCAGCCATGAGTACCCTTCAGCGTAGCCCTCCCAACCCTTTCACGGGTTCCACAGGTCCAAGTAGCTGTGAGGGTCTAGATACTTGCGGTAAAGCTCGAACCGGCCCTTGGTGCTGCTGTAATAAAAAAGGCGTAAACTTATAGAAGAGGCGTATATTGCTACCATGCAGCACCAAAGATGTCTCACAGTCAAAGACGACCTTGACATCGAAGTCGCCCACTTTCATGATACTACTCTTTTGGCTGCCAACCATGCTGCGGTCTACGCCGATCTCTAGGTGATCGCCATAGCCCACATCCGTCACAAGCATGAAGATAGCATGTTCCTTTTTTTGATTCTTAATGGTCTCTAATACGTTTTTTTCATTGAGCTTTTGGAGCGGATAGCGTAGCCTTTTGCGGTGGTACTTGGTGATGAGACTGGTGAATCGACTGGCAATTTTCTCTTTGAGCTCTGCTTTGACTTCCTGGCTGGCATGGGCAATTTTGCCTTGGAGCTCCAGATCTGCTTCGGTAACAGAGGAGAGGTCTTTAGAGCTACGCACAGTGTCGATGGCAGGAGTAGTGATCAAATCTTCCTCTTTCATAGCAATATTCATGACATAGAGGTACTCTTTGTGTTTGACGTCTATCATGTATAAATCACCTTCCATAAGGCCCTCTAGGTTAAGGAAGCCCTTTTTTTCGGTATAGTAGCCTTCTAGGTTGGGGGGCCTTACTCGGACGATGCTGCTAGTGTACCACTGGCGGGACAAGAAAAACAAAACGCCTAATAGGCCTACAGCAAAGAGGAAGGTGTATTGGAAGGAGCTTTTTTTGATTGGGAACAGCGGGAGGAATTTTTTCATGGCTCAAAACTTCACTAACAAGATATACAATCATATCCAATCAGAGGTCAAACCTAAGCACCCAAGTCTTTTCGACTTGCATGATACTCGCTAGGATTTTGCTAGCCCAAGAAAAACATTTTTGCCATGAGAGAGCCCTCGGCAAGCAGGGAAAAAGAGAGCTATTTCTCTACGCGCTGCTTCTATAGTATCAGCACCATGAATGGCATTGTGGGTTCTAGAGGTAGTAAATCGCTGGCGGATGATATCTTTTAATTGATCAAACTCACTTACCGCATTCTCTTTCTCGAGCACCATGGCTACTATAGGCCCAGAAGCAATAAAAGCACACATCGGCTCGTAATAAGAACGACCTTTGTGTGCTTTGTAAAGTACCCCTGCTATTGCAGGCGTAAGCTGGGCGAGTCTCATGGCTTGGATCGTAAAACCAGCCTGTTCAATCATGGTAATGACCTCGCCTACCTGCTTACGATGGACGGCATCGGGTTTGATCAGGGCGAAAGTAAAGCCCGCCATGACTGCTAGTATTGCTCAGGGAAGAAGAAGTGGGCTTCTACAGCAGCTGTTTCGTCGGCATCAGAGCCATGCACCGCATTATGATCAATACTTTCCCCAAAGTTTTTGCGGATAGTACCTTCTTCAGCCTCTGCGGGATTCGTAGCGCCTAACAGTTTTCTGAAATCCGCCACGGCATTCTCTTTGGCCAGCACCATGGCCACTACAGGCCCAGAAGCCACAAACGCACACATGTCTTGATAGAAAGGGCGTTCTTTATGTACCTCATAAAATTGCGCTGCTGCTTCCGGGGTCAACTGTGTGTGCTTCATAGCCTGGATTGTGAATCCAGCTTTTTCAATCATAGCAATGATCGCGCCTACATGCTTTTTTTGAACAGCGTCGGGTTTGATCATGGAAAAAGTAATAGTACCTGCCATTGTATCATTTTTTTAGTTAAAGTATTAGGCGAAAATAGGTGCACTAAGGCTTATCCACAAGCGGTGAACTGCTTCAAGAATCGGATGTCGTTTTCTGTAAACAAGCGCAAGTCATTGATCTGATACCGTAGCATCGCAATGCGCTCAATGCCCATACCAAAAGCAAAGCCCGTATACATTTGTGGATCAATATTACAGTTCGCCAATACTTGCGGGTCGACCATGCCGGCGCCCATAATCTCTACCCAGCCTGTGTACTTACAGACGTTGCAGCCTTTACCTCTACAAATCCTACAATCGATGTCCAACTCGGCACTCGGCTCTGTGAAGGGGAAGTAAGAGGGCCTAAAGCGGAGCTTAGTACTGTCTCCAAACATCTCTTTCACAAAATAGAGCAAGGTCTCCTTTAGCTCCGCAAAGCTCACATTCTCGTTGATGTAGAGTCCTTCTATTTGATGAAAGATACAATGCGCACGGGCAGAGATGGCCTCATTGCGAAATACCCTGCCTGGAGAAATGGTTCTTATAGGAAGAGGCTCATTTTCCATAACCCGTACCTGCACTGAAGACGTATGCGTTCTCAAAGCATGGTCAGTATCTACAAAGAAGGTATCCTGCATATCCCGCGCAGGGTGATTCTCCGGAAAATTCAAGGCCGTAAAATTATGCCAATCATCTTCAATCTCTGGCCCTTCAGAAACATTGAACCCGATGTGCTCAAACAACGCCACGATTTTGTTGAAGGTGCTGGTTAAGGGATGCAAGGCACCCAGGCCACGCGTAGGTGGGGGCAAGGTAAGGTCGACTGTAGACCGCGTTGTGGGCTCATTGGCAGCTCCTACCTGTTGAATAAGCGCCTTAAATTTCTCTTGGGCCGTTTTTTTAAGCTCGTTCAGCACGATCCCCAACTGCTTCCTTTCAGCAGGTGCTGCCTCTTTCAAATGAGCAAAAAGAGCCTCTATAGCCCCTTTTTTCGCAATAAACCGCTGTCGAAATGCTTCTAATTCCTCCTGGTTAGTGCCCTGGAACTGTGCTATTTCGGTACGGAGTGTGTTAACTTGCTCCAGCATGTTGAAAATTAAATAGTTACAGCTTAGCCCTGGTACGCCGTAGCATACAGCAGGCATACCCAAAGGTAGCGATGCAGTAGCAAGCGACATAACTAGTTGACGAACCTCGCCAGCCTGGTTAGGGCCTTTACTGCAGGCAAGTAGCAAGATTTTTCTTAAAAACTTTCTAAGTTTGGACAAAAAGACGGCTAAGGTTAGGATACAGTTAGGTAGTTTTTACCACCGCCATCAAAGCGCCATATTGCTGCCATAGCCTATACTTGAAAAATTTTAATGAAAGAGAAGCAGGTTTTTTTCATGTGCCTCCTGGTAGGCTTATGCTTGGGGGCCACGCCCGAGTCAACGCAACCCTATGAGGGGCCTACCTTAGAATCTACTCAGCTAGCAACTATCTACAGCGAGCAGGGGATTGTCAAATGGAGGATGGCTGCTGAGAAAATTTTGCAGTATGAGAATAAAGACAGAGCCTTCCCGGAAGGAATTTATATAGAGTTTTTTGAGGAGGATGGACAAGTAGCGTGGACAGGAAGGGCCAATAATGTTTATTTTTCTGCTGAAAAGAAGGTATACGAATTTAGAGGGGATGTAGAGCTCAGAAGCTTGCGTGAAAAAAGACAGCTGAATACAGAGGAGCTACACTGGGCCACGGAGACTGAGGAGGTGTATACCGATAAGTTTATCAGAATAGAGACGGAGGATGGGATGCTCACTGGGCAGGGCCTGACAGCTCGTCAAGACCTGAGCGAATACCATATTTCCCAACCACAGGGCCTGATCAAGGTCCAAGCCCCCAAGTAATATGTCAGACCCCTTGGGGCCGCGTTGTCCTATCAAGTATAGCTACCACATACCTCAAGCCATAACGTTGGTAATGATGCCAACGCTGGAGACCACTAGCGACCCTTCCAAGCCTGCACCACCCGCAGCTATTTCCTCAAAAGCAATCATCCCATAAAGAAAAAGCTATGGTAGATACATATCAAATCATGGGGATCGCTGGTGCGCTCATCTTTTCTGCCTTCTTCTCAGGCATCGAGACGGCCTTTTTGTCGGCAGACAGACTGAGTATGGAACTAGAAAAGGAGCGCAATACGCTTTTGGGCCGTATTATGACGGGGTTTCTGAAACGGCCCGACCGCTTTATTAGCACGACGCTAATTGGCAATACCATTGCCTTGGTCATCTATAGCACCTCCATGGCCAAGCTCCTCGACCCTTTGTTGCAAGCCCATCTTCCCGTGGCCCTTAACAACAGCGTAGCTTTGCTCATCTTCCAGACCCTGCTAGCTACCCTCGGCATCCTCATCGTAGCCGAATTTATTCCCAAAAGTATCTTCATCCTTAGCCCCAACCGGCTTCTATCTCTCTTGGCCCTACCCACCGTCCTCATTACCTACCTCTTACGTCCCCTCGTCATTGTGACAACGGCCATCGCCAGAGCTTTCATTACCCATGTCTTAGGCCAGCAATACCAAGAAGCGCAGCCTGCTTTTGGCTTGACTGATTTGCATACCTTTATCAAGAATACCCTGAATATCAATGATAAAGTACCAGCAAGTGTCAGTGCTAGGATGGTAGGCCGACTGATCGAGTTCAGGCAAGTGAAGGTAAGAGATTGTATGACGCCCAGGGCAGAGCTGGTAGCAGTTGGGATTGGCGACGGTATGGAGGCACTCAGGCAGGCAGTGATTAAAAGCGAGCATACCAAGATTCTGGTCTACAGGAATGATATTGACGATATTATTGGGTATTGCCACGCTAAAGCCCTCTTTAAGAAGCCCCAACACATCGAGAGTATCCTGATACCCATCCTCATTATTTCTGAAACCAACTTTGCCAGTGAAGCTATGGTGCGGCTGGCTACAGAAGGTAGGAGCTTGGCGTTGGTCGTGGATGAATTTGGAGGTACTTCAGGCATTGTGAGCATAGAAGATATTATTGAAAAGATCATTGGGGAGATTCATAATGAGTATGACCCCATAGCACTTACAGAGCAAAGGCTAAGCCAACATACTTACCTGCTCAGCGCCAGGCACGAAATCGATTACCTCCAAGAAAAATACGGCTGGGAGCTACCACAGGGAGATTATGATACGCTAGGGGGCCTGATTATATCGATAACAGAGCGCATCCCTGAGCTCAACGAAACTGTAGAGAGTCCACCCTTTACTTTCACGATTGTTGCTTTGGAAGATACACGTATTGACACCGTGAAGTTGACCCTCAAAGAACAGCCGATCGAGGAGCCTTGAACTTAATAACGCAAGTTTGCTAGTAGCAAGAAGCCTTTCAACTGCAGGAGTGGAGAAGTTTAAAGCCGCCTTCCTGGCACGGAACTTAGTTCCGTGAATGACCTCTACTGGCGCGGAAGCTATTTCCGTGCCAGTAGGTGAATCATCGCTGCGTATTGCCGTCTTTGACCCCAATCGCGCAAGTCTTTTTGACTTGTGCGATTGTTCGTCCTTCTTTCAATGGCACCAGTGGAAAACACTGGCGCCATTAGAGATTCCTCACCTTCGTTGGGAATGACAAAACTGGCACGGAAGAAGAATTTTCGCGTCAGTGGGGGTGTAGATACAATCTACACCCAGCCAGGGCTTTTGTTAGGGCACTTACAGTTGCTTTTGCAGTTTAGCTAATTTCTGCCGCAAGAATTACCTACCTTAAAGGTCAAAAGGGGCTGATGAAGAAGACCGTACTAAAAACTTTCTTAATTGCTCTAGTATGAAAACGCAAGACATTCTTATAGCCCATCCTCAAACAGAGAAAGAAGCCAATGCACTCAAAGCCATTATGAGAGCCTTGAGAATTGAATTTGAGACTTCAGAAGGAAGTCCTTACAACGAAGACTTTGTGGCCAAAATTATAACAAGTCGACAGCAAGCCAAAGTAGGTAAAACAGCACAGCTGGAGCTTAGCGAAATATGGCCAGCGTAGTTGAGTATACCCTCGAGGCCCAAGAGGACATTGCCTTTTTTAAAAAGACGGGACAAACCCACATTCTAAAAAAGCTGCGCCAACTCATCGAGTCCATTCAAGAAACTCCTTTTGAGGGTATAGGTAAGCCTGAGCCTTTAAAGTATGCCCTAGCTGGCTGCTGGTCGCGAAGAATTACCCAAGAGCATCGCTTGGTTTACGAAGTTTCCGCCCATAAAATATTTATTCTTTCTGCCCGAGGCCACTACTAAGGCCACAGTAGTCTTTAGCCTCCTGGGTGTAGTTTGTACCCTACTGGTGCGGAAGTTATTTCCGTGCCAGTAGGTGAATCATCGCTGCGTATTTCCGTC
>JBCCWZ010000030.1:0-9351 GCA_039192615.1 Bacteroidota bacterium | reverse complement strand
CTGAGATAATATCGAGTAGAGAAAAAGTAAAGGGATAAGTAATAGCGCCTGCCGTAAGGACAAACGTTCCTATGCTAAAATGCTTCGTTACAATGATATTAGTAAGCAGCAAAACCGCTATAAAAGTGCAGATAAGCAATAAAAATGTTTGCTCTGCTTGCGCAGAATGTTTTGCTCGCAAGGTTGGCATGAAATTCGATAGTTTCAATAAGTAGTTATTGAGTGGTTTTATAGTCCATCTGCTGGCGACTCAGGGCGATACTGAGGTGCACAAAAGGTGTACTGAAAAAGGTAACCAGTGCTTGGAGGGTATATTGACCGAGCATATTGTTGAATAAGGAAATTTTGCTCGCTAAAGTCGCTCCTAATACATACAAGGCAGTGCCTAATAAGAATGTATCTACAAGTTGTGCGCCTAAGCTAGCGCTCATACTTCGAAGCCAGAGAGACCGTGTATTGAACGGGTTTTGGGCATTTACAAACAAGTATAGATTAAGAAGTTGCCCTGCAAGATAAGCCACCAGAGCGCTAATTGTTACGCCGAGCGAGGCACCTAATACACTCTCAAAGTCGGCCGTAGAGACAGGCGAATCAGCAGCTATAGGCAGTTTTCTAGCGATCCAGAGTAGGATGCTAACTATAATACTGATACGCAGGCCATGTGCAATGAGTATGCTTCCCTGTTGAGGCCCGTATAGTTCAGTTACAACATGGATGACTAGGAGTGTAAATGGGTAAATAATGGCCCTGCAAGAGACAGGTGCTCCTATGAAGAGGAAGTATTTCTCTGCAACTATTTTTGTAACGATTAAGAAGGTAATAAATAAGCAGGCAAACACGGCCAATAGATGTTCTGTATGCGTGCTATTACTACTCGTGGAGGAAGGAGACGCTGGGTTCATAAAGCTTAAGCATGGGCTGCAAAAGTACACATAAATGCATCAACCACTATCTATGTCGCCTAAGTATATCGTCCTACTTTCTGCCTAATAGCAGCCACTGCTTGTTAAAATATTGGTAACTTCGCGCATGTCAAGACGTACTCTAGGATGGAGTACGTTGTTTTTTAATACACTCCAAAATACCCTCGTGATGGCGCGATAGCGTTGTCGCTCAAAATGAACAAGCATGGTTGGGATGCAAATGCTAGTAGTGCTAGCTGCTATCTTTCTAGGAACAAGGCTCAAGGGCATCAGCCTAGGTATTATGGGCGGGCTGGGCTTAGCCATTCTAACCTTTGTTTTTCATCTACCCCCTACAGAACCTCCCTTTGATGTGCTGATGATTGTTACAGCCGTCGTTACTGCTTCGGGTAGTCTAGAAGCAGCAGGTGGTCTGCGTTACTTGGCTATTTTAGCAGAGAAGCTCATCAGAAGATATCCACACAGAATCACCTTTATTAGCCCGCTAGTGGTGTATCTATTTACTTTTCTCGGTGGTACAGGCCATACCGTTTACTCGATGCTGCCTGTAATTGCTGATGTGGCGAAGGATGTAGGCGTAAGACCTTCTCGGCCGTTATCCATGGCCGTCATTGCTGCCCAACAAGCGGTAGTCGCTAGCCCTATATCAGCCCCTACCGTGCTGCTTGTAGGACTCTTAGCACCGCATGGGATAGGCCTGATAGACATCCTCAAGGTATGTATCCCAGCTACTTTAGGCGGTGTTGCTTTGGCTACTTTGGTAGTCAATAAGCTAGGGAAAGAGCTTCACGAAGATCCAGCCTACCTGCAAAGAGCGCAGACTTGCCCGGAGGAGGTAGCACCGCAGGCTATCGAAAACTATACCGCTTCAAAGTCAGCCCAACGTTCTGTAGGGATATTTATTCTTGGGATCACTTGGATTATTTTGTTGGGCTCTTGGCAAGGGTTGCGGCCCAGCTGGGAAGTCGCTGGCACCATAAAGTTCATGGATATGCCGGCGGTGATCGAGATTATCATGTTAGCCATGGCAGCCTTGATCGTACTAATATGTAAGCTCAACCCCCAAGAAATTGTCAAAAGCAACGTCTTCACAGCAGGGATCCAAGCAGTCATTGCTATCCTGGGCATCTCTTGGCTAGGCGACACTTTTATTACGGCTAATCAAGCCGATCTCTTGGCTACAGTCCAAACACAGATCATCAAAGCTCCCTGGCAGTTTAGCATCATTCTCTTCCTCATGTCTATCATCCTAGTCAGCCAGGCCGCCACCATCCGTGCTATTATGCCGCTAGGCATTGCTTTAGGACTTCCTGCGCCGGCTTTACTGGCGGCCTTACCCGCCGTGAATGGACTGTTTTTTATTCCTAACTATCCTACCATCTTGGCTGCTATCTCTTTTGATAAGACCGGTACGACACGTGTGGGTAAGTTCGTCCTGAACCACAGCTTTATGATTCCTGGTCTGGTAGCTACCAGCACAGCTGTGGCTATTGCAGGTGTGTTAGTCAAACTGCTCTTTTAGCAAGCAGCCCCATCCTGTCATTCATAAGCCATCAGTGCCTAGCAGCCCCATAATTTGATAAGCGCAAGGATAAAAGGAATAGCCAGCAAAAGACTATCAAATCTATCTAGGAAGCCCCCATGCCCCGGTAAGGTTTGGCCAGAGTCTTTGAGTGCAAGGCTCCTCTTGAACATAGATGCCACCAGGTCTCCATAAGTACCCACCACCACAATAGTACTACCTATTCCTAGCCATAGCTCCCCATGGAGGCTGCTGAAATAATGACCGATGCCATAGCTCACAATCAGGGCGAAAGCAGCGCCTCCTAGTACGCCTTCCCAAGATTTTTTAGGCGATATACGCTGGAAAAGCCTGTGTTTGCCTAGCCTTGAACCCACGATATAAGCGCCTGTATCATTAGCCCATACGATTAGTAAGATGCCTAAGACAATTTCGTAGCGGTAAGTGCCTTGGACAAAAGCAATGAGATGGAACAAAGCAAAGGGGACGCTGGCATAGGCAATGCCCAACAAGGTGTAGGCAATATTAGTAAAAGGCGCTTTTCCTTTTTTGTAGAGTTCGATAGGATAGGTCAGTGCTATCACAGGCCATAATACGTAGAGATAGTGGGCAGGTATGTGACTACTGGCATACATAAATACAAGGGTATAAGTCAAAACCCCACTCAAGATACCCCAAGCGCTACTGGGGCATGCTCCACCTACCTCCACCAGCTTGTAGAACTCTTGCATCGTCGCCATTGCAACAAACAGAAAAAGAAAAAAATAGCTCCAGGCACTCCAGTATATGGCCGCAATGACCATGGGAATAGCTACTGAGGCCGTCATAATTCTTTTCTTCAGCTGGCTGTATTTGGTGGGCATGATGGTAGATTAGAGGGTGGCTTGGGGCAATGAAGATTCAAAAAGGTAACTTGTTCAAACTTAGAGAAGCCGTCCTTGATCATCTGCCTACCAATTATTTTCTGTTGCTGGCAGGTAAAGTTAGTAAACGATGCTGGCAGATTTCCTTGGTATATAAAATGATGTGTTACTTATGGCCCTGTTGTCGGATTTTCTGGCGCTATTTTTCCCTTCCTACTGCCTGACTTGTTCAGCATCCCTTGTCAGCGGCGAAGACTGGGTCTGCACAGCCTGTTGCTATGACTTGCCACAAACTACGTATCACCAAGTGCTTGACAACCTTGTGGCTCAAAAACTCTATGGGCGCTTACCTATCAAGTATGGGATGGCCCTGTACAAATTTAGGAAAACAGGTAAAGTGCAAACCCTGCTTCATCATTTAAAGTACAAACGCAAACCCACCCTAGGGAGGTGGCTCGGTAGGAGGTATGGCACTATTCTAAAGGAAGCACGCTTAGACCAAAGGTTTGACCTCATTGTGCCTGTACCCTTGCATAGCAGCCGGCTGCGGCAAAGGGGGTATAACCAGAGTGATTATTTTGCGCAGGGCCTGGCGGAGATGTTTCAAATTCCTTGGAACAATCAGTGTCTTGTAAGGACGAGAGCAACGCCTACCCAAACGCGGAAGAACCGAGTAGAACGATTCAAGAATGTAGAGGAAGCTTTTTGCATAACTAATTCGGCTGTCGTTGATGGACAGCGACTCCTGGTCGTAGACGATGTCATCACAACCGGAGCTACCCTAGAGGCTTGCAGTACAGTCCTACTAGCTGCCGGGAGCAAAGCAATAAGTGTAGCCGCTATAGCAGTGGCTGAATAAATTCATCTTTGACTGCGCTTGTAAAAAATATTGATATGGAGAGCAGCTCAATACCATATTGAGAGTCACCAGCTTAGCAAGCCCCAACTATTCCTGGTTATCTTGATCGTATCCCTCCGTGGTGGGACTCGTAAGAGCCGGCGTGTTTGAGCCCTCCATGCGCTTATCGGTAAAAATATGGGGTATATTAGCCAAAGAAATGGGTCTGATAATGGCTTTTGGATAGCGCTGCTTAATCAACACATACACTGGGTAAGCTTCTTTTTTGTCTAAAAAATTCCCCACTCTCACCGTATAGTTAGTCTTATTATGATTGATCTCAGGTTGTAGAGGAAGGTTATCTTGAGACAGTAGACTCCTCACTTTTAAGGCCGCTTCTCTGCTACTGCCTGCATATACTTGAATGGTGTAGCCTGCAATGTGCTTTATTTTTTGATTATCCAGCTTTTTACATTCTAGACGATAGTCGAGCTGTTCCGTAACAGCCTGTAAAGAGGCGCTTGCAATGTCCTTCTGTTTATTCCGAGAATAGACTGCTTTAGGGGTAGCGCGTGTAGCTATCTTGAAAGTCTTCCTATGCTTGGCAAGATCCTCGCTATAGGCGCTTTGCTGCGTTTGTGTAAGCGATATGCATGAGGAAGCATTTAGCAGAAATAGGGAGCCTAAAAGGGTATAAGATTTTTTAGAGCGATCAAGCATGACTTCTCACGTTTAAGTAGCTAGTGACTTTCCACAAGCACACACTTTTCGTTAGCAATATCTTCTTCTACCGTCTTAAACTTAACATTTTCTTTGAGGCTACCATCTGCATACCGTACCGTTACCCGTTGGTTACGCTCGGCTACTTTTTGTGATTTGAGTGGTTGCACAGTGGGTGTACTGGAACCTTCTGCGTTGGTATGCAGTAGGGACTCTATACTCTGTTTGCTTTCTTGGAGGGGCGTGTGCTCCTGGCGGACTGGTTGTGCAGTGTCAGCAGAGGCAGAGGTTGAGTGCAACTCCATGCTGTTGAGGAAGGTAATCGTAGCTTGATTGACTTGTTGAATGAGTTGCTGGAATAGCTTGTATCCCTCAAATTTATAAATAAGCAACGGGTCTTTCTGTTCATAAACAGCATTTTGCACCGACTGCTTAAGATCATCCATACCTCTCAGGTGCTCCTTCCAGTGATGGTCTATAAAGTGTAAGATAGCTGCCTTTTCTACCCCATTGAGCATTGCTGCGCCTTGAGAGGCTACACAAGCTTGAAGGTCTGCGCCTACATACAGTTCTGTTGGGCCATCAGAGAAGGGCAGAGAAAAGTGCTGCAAAGTGGCGCCCCGGGCTTCGTCAAGAGCACTGATGAGGGTCCAGACCTGCGCCTGAAGCGTCGCCTTTCTGTCTTCATACCGCTGTAAGGTGGCCTGGTAGGTATGCTGAACCTTGTCTGCTAGGTGGCGCTGGTTACGCAAGACAGCTGGCGTAATCTCTTGGCCAAAAATCTTCAGCCAATCTAGTTGAAGAGCTTCCTGTCCTACATCACCTTCGTAGTGGGTGAGTAAATCTTCGACTGTATCGTGAATCATGCCCATGATGTCGAGGTGCAAACGCTCTCCTAACAAGGCATGTCTTCGCTTTTTGTAGATGACTTCCCGCTGCGCGTTCATCACATTGTCATATTCTAGTAGCCGCTTCCTGACACCAAAGTTGCCTTGTTCCACTTTCTTTTGAGCCCTTTCAATAGACCGCGTAATCATGCTGTGCTGGATGACCTCGCCCTCTTCCAGTCCCATTCTGTCCATGACACGAGCAATTCTGTCTGAGCCAAACAGCCGCATTAGACTGTCTTCGAGCGAAACAAAGAATTGGGAAGAACCTACATCGCCTTGCCTACCCGATCGGCCCCGTAGCTGTCGGTCTACACGCCTCGACTCATGTCGTTCGGTGCCAATGATGGCCAACCCTCCAGCTGCCTTGGCCTCTGGTGTCAGCTTAATGTCCGTTCCTCTACCCGCCATGTTAGTCGCAATGGTAACCGTCCCAGCTTTACCGGCCTCGGCCACAATCTCTGCTTCTTTCTGGTGGTGCTTGGCGTTGAGTACTTGGTGCTGGATCTTTTTCATGGAGAGCATTCTGCTCACTAGTTCAGAGATCTCTACCGAGGTAGTTCCTACCAGTACAGGACGTCCTTGTTGGGTCAGGGTAGTGATTTCTTCAATGATCGCCTGAAACTTCTCCCGGGCTGTTTTGTATACTTTATCGTCTTTGTCTTTCCTGATGATGGGTCGATGGGTCGGGGTAGCAACCACGTCGAGCTCATAAATTTCCCAGAATTCACCGGCTTCTGTGGCTGCCGTACCGGTCATGCCAGCCAGCTTGTGGTACATCCGGAAGTAGTTTTGTAGCGTAATGGTGGCATAGGTTTGCGACGCCTTTTCAATCTTTACGTGTTCTTTAGCCTCAATGGCTTGGTGCAAGCCGTCTGAGTAGCGCCTGCCTTCGAGTACCCGGCCGGTCTGCTCATCTACGATTTTGACTTGGTTGTTGGCAACGATGTATTCGACGTCTTTCTCAAACAGGGTATATGCTTTTAAGAGTTGGTTGAGGACGTGGATACGTTCTGACTTGGCGGTGTAGTCTTTGATCAAGGCCTCTTTTTGGGCCAGCTTAGCCTGTTCGTCTACACCTGGCGCATTCTCGATCTGAGCAATTTCATAGCCGATGTCTGGTAGGACAAAGAATTGAGCGTCTTCTTCTTTTTGAGTGATATATTCCAACCCCTTCTCTGTCAGCTCTATGTTGTTATGCCGCTCATCAATGGTAAAGAGAAGTGGCTCATCGGCCTCCGGCATCATGCGCGAGTTATCTTGTAGATAGTAGTTCTCGGTTTTACGCATTACTTGCTTGATGCCTACTTCGCTGAGATACTTGATAAGCGGTTTGTGCTTAGGCAGTCCTCGGTAGGCCCTGAATAAGGCTAAACCGCCTGCTTGCGCATCGCCCCCTTCGCTGAGCTCCTTTTTGGCAGTTTGTAACAGTTGGGTGATAATTTCTTTCTGTGCTTCATAGAGCTTCTGAATTCTGGGCCGCAAGGCATCGTAAGCTTGCTCATTGCTATGTTCTACCGGCCCAGAAATGATCAAAGGCGTTCGGGCGTCATCGATCAATACCGAGTCGACCTCATCGACGATGGCAAAGTGATGCGCTCGTTGTACCAATTCATCAGGGCTAGTCACCATGTTGTCGCGCAGATAGTCAAAACCAAACTCATTGTTGGTTCCATAAACAATATCCGCCTGGTAGGCCTGCTGTCGCGCTTGGGAATGCGAGCGGTGCTTGTTAATGCAGTCTACGGTAAGGCCATGGAACTCGAAGAGGGGGGCCATCCATTCTGCATCTCTTTTGGCCAGGTAGTCATTGACGGTAACAACATGGACGCCTTTGCCTGCTAGTGC
The DNA here is from genome assembly GCA_039192615.1 of Bacteroidota bacterium. Taxonomy (GTDB): domain Bacteria; phylum Bacteroidota; class Bacteroidia; order Cytophagales; family Amoebophilaceae; genus UBA8403. The sequence continues at coordinate 1,750 of JBCCWZ010000030.1, read as the reverse complement.
ATTGAGAAAGGTGGGCAAGGTAGCTACAAGCGTTTTGCCCTCACCAGTAGCCATCTCTGCTATTTTCCCCTGGTGCAGGATGATCCCCCCAATGAGCTGTACATCGTAGTGCACCATGTCCCAGACGATAGGATTGCCAGCCGCTTCCCATTGGTTGTGCCAGATAGCTTGATCTCCTTCAATAGTCACATAGTCATGGCTGGCTGCTAAGGCCCTATCCTGTTCTATAGCTGTTACGCTTAGCTGGGGGTACTCCTTGAACCTGCGGGCGGTCTCTTTGACAATGGCAAAGGCTTCGGGCAGGCAGTCCATAAGCACTTCCTCTAACCGCTGATTGTAGCGCTTTTTCAATTTATCTACAGTTTCATACAGCTGTTCCTGCTTTTCGATGTCCGTTGACGTACTCTCTTCTGCCTGCTTTTCTAAAGCTTGACGCTCCTCAGCTATCGGTTGAAGCGCTTGCTGGATGCGTGCTTGCAGGGCCACGGTCTTACCGCGTAGCGCGTCATTATCCAAGTCCTTGAGCAGCTCAAAAGCAGCATTGATTTTCGCTATATAGGGTCGTAGTGCCTTTAAATCTCTTTCAGATTTGGTGCCAAATAGTCTAGTGAATAGTTGAAGCATAGGATTTAAAAATTATGCAGGATGCTCGCCACTGGGCAGTGATTTTTTTAGCTGTCTGTGGTGCCGCCCTAGAGCCCTAATCATCACTTATATATCGATGGTGCCCCGAAATACTTGCTTAGTTGGGCCTGTTAAATAAATGTCTTGAAAATGCTGCTCGTTTTTCTTTGTAAAACTTACCTGGAGAGTTCCTCCCTGGGTGCTGATGGTGATCGGGCTAGTGCCCCCTTTTAGAGAAGCCACTAATGCTACTGCTGTTGCCCCTGTGCCACAAGAAAGCGTCTCTGCCTCCACCCCCCGCTCATAAGTTCGCATAGCCAGCATACCATTTTCTTGGCGCTGCACAAAGTTAACATTGACACCCTCTTTCTGAAATGGCGCGCTGTTTCTGATTTGTCGACCTACCTGCTCCACCTCCAAGCTCGCTAAATCTGTTACCCAGGTCACATACTGCGGAGAGCCTGTATTCAGCCAATACCCCTCTGGCAACGTTTGTATTTCTTTTACATCACTCAGTTGCACCTGTACCAAGCCTCCCTGGATGAATGCTCGATGTGCCCCATCCGTAGTGATAAAATGTGCTTCTTCGTTAATGATCCCTAGCTGCTGGGCCAGGTGGACAGCACACCGGCTGCCATTGCCACACAAACTTTGGCTACCGTCTGCGTTGTGATAGATCATCTCAAAGTCATACGCCTCATGATTACGCAGCACCATGAACCCATCTGCACCGATGCCTAACCGCCGATTACATAGCTTGGGGACGAGCGTAGTGGAATAGTTGCCCAAGGCACCCTGTCTATCATCCACCATGATGAAGTCATTGCCGGTGCCTTGGTATTTGTAAAAAGAGAGCTGCATGAAGCTTAGTTAAACTGATGCAGGCAAAGATATTAAAAAGAAAGAGCCCCCTAGTTCATTGGCTGATTTGTTGATTGGCTGATTGTTTGATTCAATCATTCAATGCCTCAATCATCCCTTTCCTGGCGCTAGGCTTTTGCCCCTACTATTTCTTTTTGGTGTTGGCACAAGCACAGTCGTTTGCACTAGTTGAGGAGATGAGAAAGTAGTAAAATCCTTTAATGATGGATAGAGATTTTTATTTGGGTCCCTCTGTATTGGAAGG
>JBCCWZ010000029.1:0-9520 GCA_039192615.1 Bacteroidota bacterium | reverse complement strand
GCCTAGAACCGGATGAAATAGAACATAACAGTGAACTGACGAAATTGCTAATGGAAAGGTTTGAGAATGACCAAGAAGCAAAGCGCTTACACCACTTGTTACAACTCATCCAAACAAAAGCACTCTTCGCATCAACTCAAGTATGCCTAGCATTGGTCGACAACAGAACGAAAGCAGTAGAAGTAAATGCCGTAGAAGTCATATTAATAGCAGTAGAAACAACAAAAGAAGCGCTGCAACTGGAAACAGCCACCAAGACGCAAGAAGATAAATTTTTAAAAAATACCGAGGTAAGCAACCAAGTCGCTCGGCTCTAATATCACAAGCGCAAAAGATAGATGGCAATTTCACTGCGTGATCAAAAGCAATGTTGAAGGCGGTAAAAACCTTCAAGACAGCGCAGGAAAAAACCCTAGCAGCAGGAAAAGCCCTAACAAATCAGTTATAAGCAGTAGAAGCAGCAAAACAACAAGGAGAAGAGATAATACGATAAGCTTATGCAGCCCAAAGTAGTGAGCAAGCTGCTAAAAAATCAATCTCCCAAATTGAGGAAATAAAAGGAGTGTCCTCATTACACAATGAATTTAAGAAGTGGTACAACCAGCTTACGGAGGGGCAGAATAGGAAAAGATTTGTTGTCTTCTAGGCGATCAGCTAGGGCTCAACCTTAGTGGGGGAGGTTAGTAACCTTCATGCCTTCAATGACGCCGCTGGCTGCTACCCAAAAGATGTATTTGTAATTGGCTGTTCCATCATTCTCTCCTGCTTCTCTAACCATAGGCAGCTCCTGTAGAGAACTGTTCTTAAATGCCTTGTCATAAGCCACCACAGGCTGAAGGCGCTCGTGAAAGAAAGGCCTATCATTCTCTGCTACCTTACCAGTAAACTCACCAGGAACAAAGCCCATCAAGGCTTGAGCAGGCAGCAAGGGCCGCTATTGTAGCTGCTCACTCGCGCCCTGCGCCCTACTTGAAGACTTCGAATAAAAATCTAGTGGTTTGGTCTTTTTGTTTAGCATATCGCTGCCGAAAATAGCTCAGCTATTTTCTACATTTCCAACGATGAGTAAGGGGATATCTATGCCTCTTGGCAGGAGTTTATCTTGTAGCGAGAGGAGGAACTGATCGAGAGATAGGTCTTTCTTAATGTGGAGGCTCAAAGGATCTTGTCCCCTTGTATCGAAGTCTTGCAGCTACATGACCGGCGGCAGGAGATCGGTTTGGAAGTCTTGTTCCTGCTGGGCTATAGCGGTGAGTTCATAATGAAGTAACTTTATAGTGCATGTTTCAATCCCTGCATCAACCCATGAGCGAAGTCCCTGCAAAACTCCAAGTCCTTTGAGCGGCTAAAGTAGGTGCTTATTGGCCGCATCGAGCACTTCATTATCAAAGCTTTTCAGATAAACTTGTTTGATTATAGGGTTAGCATGGCTCATAGCCTCGCTAATGATGGAAATGTCTACGCCGCTTTTTTGAGCACTGTGGCATAGGTATGCCGTGCTACATACATCATTATATATACAACCCGATGGAAAAAACTGCCTTGTGGGTCTTTAAGTCAACAAAACAAAGCTATAAGCGGATTAATAAAGAATAAACTCTCCTACTTTGGAAAGGCGATAAGAATGTATTACTGACTGACGAGGTACCTAAGTAGAAAATGCACCTTTTTAGCCATCTCCTTGTATATTCGTGTTATCCATCCTATAACCCAGGCTATGAGTACAGAGCACCAAATCCTCGAAGAAGTCACCACTACCGACTATAAGTATGGTTTTACGAGCCCTATTGATACCGAGATAGCCCCCAAGGGGCTCAATGAGAAGACCATACAGTTGATTTCAGCCAAGAAAAACGAGCCCCAGTGGTTGCTGGAGTCGCGGCTTAAAGCATACCGGCACTGGCTGACGCTGCAGCCGCCTATCTGGCCCAATGTGCAGTATCCCCCTATTGACTACCAAGCCATTAGCTACTATGCGGCCCCCAAGAAAAAGCCCGTCCTCAACAGTCTGGACGAGGCAGATCCTGAGCTGTTGGCTACTTTCGAGAAACTCGGTATCCCACTTGAAGAGCAAAAACGCCTCACCGGTGTGGCTATGGATGTGGTGATGGATAGCGTATCGGTAGCCACTACTTTTCAGGAAAAACTAGAAGAGCTCGGGATTATCTTCTGCTCCTTTAGCGAGGCTGTGCAGCAACATCCCGAGCTGGTCAAAAAGTACTTAGGCACGGTAGTGCCCCCCACAGACAATTACTTTGCTGCGCTCAACTCGGCGGTGTTTAGCGATGGCTCTTTCTGCTACATCCCCCACGGCGTCCACTGCCCCATGGAGCTTTCTACCTACTTCCGCATCAATGCGGCCAACACGGGCCAGTTTGAGCGGACACTGATTGTGGCTGAAGAAGGTGCCTATGTGAGCTACCTCGAGGGCTGCACGGCGCCCATGCGCGATGAAAACCAGCTGCATGCTGCTGTCGTAGAGATTCATGCTGCCCAAGAGGCCGAGGTCAGATATGCTACTGTACAAAACTGGTACCCTGGCGATAAGGAGGGCAAGGGGGGGATTTACAATTTTGTGACTAAGCGGGGGCTCTGTGCAGGCCAGCGCTCCAAAATTTCTTGGACTCAGGTGGAGACGGGCTCGGCCATTACTTGGAAATACCCAAGCTGTATTTTGGTGGGAGATGATTCGGTGGGTGAGTTTTACTCTGTAGCTGTGACCAACCACAAGCAGCAAGCAGACACGGGTACCAAGATGATCCACGTAGGCAAAAACACCAAGAGCCGCATCGTCTCCAAAGGTATCTCTGCTAGTCAGGGCCAAAATAGCTATCGGGGGCTAGTGAAGGTGACCAAGGGGGCTGAAAATGCCCGTAACTTTTCGCAATGTGACTCCCTACTTTTGGGCAGCCAATGCGGCGCGCATACTTTTCCTTACATCGACGTGAAGAATGCAACAGCCCAGGTAGAGCATGAGGCTACTACTTCTAAAATTGGCGAAGACCAGTTGTTTTACTGCCAACAGCGCGGTATTGGTATGGAAGAGGCCGTAGCACTGATTGTAAATGGATATTGTAAAGAAGTACTCAATAAGCTGCCTATGGAGTTTGCTGTAGAAGCGCAAAAGCTGCTTGCCTTGACGCTCGAGGGCAGTGTGGGGTAGGCTTGTACACAGTTTACTTGTAGACAAGCAACGTACGACTTTTACAACGCTGACTTTTACAGAGGGTTTACAACTAGTTCCTATACTTTAGGTGTTTGTCAAAGGAAGTTGCTGCTCCGTTGCGTAAATAGGAGCTAGGGCTATGACCAGGCTCCTTAACAGCCCTTATTACCCATCCTGGATAAGCGCTAGAGAAGATGTTAGACTGCCTCACAGTTACCCCTGTGTTTTTTCATGCAACTGTTTCCCCTACCAACTACTGAGCTCTTTTGCCTGGGGAAGAGATCCGGAAGCTCACCATAGGGAGGTGTGCCTTTTCTTATGAGCAGCGATGCAAAGTTGTACCGCGAGAAAGTTAAAATCTTCAAGAATATTGACGTACTGTTAATTGCCTGTAAGCGATAACGTGGCTAGAAGGGGCTTGCAGGTGTTGCTTGCAGCAATGTATAAATAGATAGGGAACCACAGCCTTCTAGTAGGTAGTTGTCCTCTCCGTATGCTGGGAAGTGACCCAGTACGGGGGCAACTTTATTGGCAGCTAGGAGACTGAATTACGAAGACAGACTAGCCAACTTATGCTTCCTACTTCTCTAAAAATTCATCTAGGGCGTCACGCATTATTTCTCGTGCCTCTTCTAATTTCTCAGACTCCTTAATAGGCTTTTTAGGGTTCTTGATAGTTTTCGGTGTAAGAGTTTGTTCTTCTTTGTCTATGGCATAATATTCGTCCTTCTTTGTCGTGGATAGATATTGCTTCAACTTTGCTATTTCTTGAGTTACATCTTCACCATTGTCTACAACTTGCTTTACCCGAAGAGATACAGCTATTGCCTTTATGATAAAGTCTGTAATAAGACCGTTCTGTTTGGAGTTATTTGTTACATAGCTGTATGGCTTAGCAAGCTCTATCGCGGCATTAACCGCATTTTTCAAAGCACCCTCGGAGGGTGTGTTTTGAAAAACATTATCTAGAGCTTGCTTGGTGATGAATTTAAATCCTGTCCTCTTCTGTATGCATCCTGTGCGTTGCGCCTTATTAAGCAATGTATAGAGATGCTTCGCGACGTCTTTCTTGATTTCATCCAAGCCTTTCGACTCAGAATTGAACATACTCAATTTACCTAATTTCCTGAAGGCCTTCTTTTGTGCTAGGGTTGGGAAGGAATCGGGTTCTTCTATCTCTTCTTCTTGCTCCACTGATGATCGACCTGCCTCTGTGATTCCAGTCAGATTGTTGTTATGTGTTTCTACTGCTTGGATGGAAGCCAGCTCACGACCATTGCCTCCATCTGTGCTAACAATTCGTGTTAGTTTATCATCTTCCATTGTACTAGTAGCCGTTGTTCCGGTCCTTGCTAGAGTAGTAGAAACTATATTATCGACTTGTATCTTATCCTTAGAGGGCTTAGAAGTACAGCTCCCGTTTAGGAGTATTAGAAGTAGAAAGAGGCTTTTTAGCATATTGGAGTAAGTTGACATAAGGAAATGGATTTGACGTTGCCCCTTTTTTAGGTCCAGTATTAGAGAGCGCTTCTTCCCCGTTGCTTTCCCTTTTCGAAGAACAGGTACTACTACTTGCCATCACTTCAATGGGCGTCTTACCTGCTAAACTACTATGCGGCCTGACATAATTATAATCCCAGCGCCATGATTCTATAAAAAGGGGAAACGTCAAAGGACATACAAAAAGTAGTGTGAGAGAAGCAGTGGAAACAGATCACGCCTAGACAAAGTCAAGAAAGTGGACACAAGATGAAGTGAGAGCAAGCGCTCGGTTTTTTCTTTAGCAAGTATAGGAAAAGTTTCCAAAGTACTTATGTCCGAGCCTGCAATACGTTGCAAGAAGAGCCGCCGCCTTACCTACCTAATAGTTACTACTCCTTCTTTCATTAGGTTAGCAGAGATAATTGAGAGCAGGGAGGCTTGGTTTAAAGAACTATTATAGTTACAGATAAGACTAACAAAACACCAAGGGCGCTTTAATCTTTTTTCTAGGCGTTAGGGCCTGTACAGGGTGGTGTTAGTTGTAGGGAAAGCTTCGAATAGCGATTCAGGTTAAAGGTCTATTATGACGGAATTTGATGAGAACCTGTAGCAGGTTAGCAATTGTTAACTATTTAACTATTGAGCTATGCCATTTACGCATCTTTTAGGGGTCGATATATCCAAAAAAAGATTGATCTAGCACTTAGTATCAACCAAAGCAACACTCCTCCGCTACGCCATCCAGTTTAGTAATAACCTAGGAGGTTATAAAAAGATGTTGCTTTGGCTTATGAAAGAGGCAATAGCCTTTGATAAGATGCTTGTGTTTATAGAAAAAAAACAGGTGTATATATCACCGGCCTTTGGTGGAGTTTTTGCAAAAAAGAAAGCTAAAAAACTGCTCTCCCTGTTGACTTAACCATAGAAATATTTGTGGTGAAGGCTCATCAGCTAAACAACCGAAGCCATGACCCAAACCATCAGCATAGATATCGTTAATCAGAGAGCTATTCAGGTCTTAGAAAATCTGGAGCTGTCAAGGCTGATCCGTTTACACACGGACAAGTCGCTGCCCCTAGCATCCCCAGACTGGGCTACTGAATATAAGCGAGCCATGCCTAAACAGCCGCTGAGTTAGGTTGATTAACAACTTAGCGACTTGCGTAGGCAATGGGAATAAAATATCTGTGGGATACTAATACAGCTATTTATTATCTGCAAGGCCACTTCCCGCCGTCAGCAGCGCAATTTATCGATCACCTTTTACGTCACTTCCCACTAGCAATCTCTTTCATCACAGAGATTGAGTTGCTATGCTAGAAAACTGCGACTAAGAAAGATCTTACGGTAGTACACCACTTTATTGCTGACGTTTGGGTCTTTGAATTAGAAAAAGAGATCAAGCTTCAAACAGCCCAGCTGCACAAAATCTGCTCTATTAAGCTACCGGACGTCATTATAGCCGCTACTGCCCTGGTCTATGACTTGACGTTGCTCACAAGGAATGTGGTAGATTTTAACCGATCGTTGGCTTGTCTCCAGTCAACCCTCATGAAAGGTAACCATAAGGCGATTGCAAACTTTGGCTAGCTAGTCTTAGAATATTCCCTTAGGCCACAGACATAATGCGGTAAAAGCTAAGACTTGGCTTGTATGGCCTGTAGTTTGAGTTGCGTCAGCTTGCGCTTGGTATCGAGTGGAAAGTCCCCTTGCATCATCCAATCATAGTAGCTCGGCTCTGCTTGCAAGACTTGCGCCACCGGCTTGTTTTTGTGCTTACCAAAGTTGAACACCGGCACCCCCTCAGCATCGTAAACCATCCTACCTGCAAAATCCAATACTGATGTTGCTGTTAGGGCATGCAGCGCGTTGACGTCATTCTGAATAACCCCTAAAGATTGGCCACGATTGTCTACTACCGTCTGATCTTCATAACGTTCTACCTGGGCTTCTAGTACGGCTAGGGTAGCAGCCGTATCGGCCATAGCACCATGAGCACCTTGGAGCTTTTTTTGGCAATAGAATTGATAAGCAGCTGTCAGATTCCGTTTTTCCATCAAATGAAAAATACGCTGAGCATCAACCACTTTTCTATGCTCCATTTTGAAGTCCACCTCTGCCCTCAAAAAACTCTCGATAAGCATAGGGATGTCAAAGCGCAACACATTGAATCCAGCCAAGTCGCAGCCTTGCAAGAAGTGGACGAGCTCTTTGGCAATCATCTTGAAAGTAGGGGCGTTCTTGACGTCTTTATCTTCAATGCCGTGGATAAGGCTAGCTTCTTGTGGAATAGGAATCTCTGGATTCAGACGCTTCTCATAAGCTTGCTGCTCGCCATTGGGCAAGACCTTGATAATAGCTATCTCCACAATACGGTCATGAGTAATATTCGTGCCTGTGGCTTCTAGATCGAAAAAGGCAAGTGGATTTTTGAGTTGTAAGTCCATGGTAAGTGTAGGATAGAAGTGAGACTAAGGTAGCTGACTAAGTTACACCAAAAGTAGGCAAGGCTTCATAGAACTGCTCATTAGTGAGAGCCAAGTTGCGTACCAGCAGTTAGGCCCCGACTACAGCCTGCATCGCCGCCAGGTCACCCATGATACGTTCACCAATGCCAATAACGTGTACTCTCAATTTTGTCGGTTTAATATTGCATTCAATCTAGGCAAGAGCCACCCAACTCAAAGCTAGTGCCTTTCTAGGGATTTGAGAAATGACGGGTGGGGACAGCTTGTTCATAAGATGTGGAAAGTAGTGACCGAAGAAGCCTTACCTTTGCCAACATGAAAGTAGAAAGCCCACGTACCCCTACAGCCCCCAAGCCCAAAGCACTTCAGGCCGTCGACAAGCTGGCCAAGCTCCCGCCTCAAGCGTTGGACATGGAGGAAAGTGTACTAGGCGCATTGATGCTAGAGAAAGATGCGCTGACCACCGTCATTGACATCCTGAAACCCGAAAGTTTTTACAAAGAAGCCCACCAAGAGATCTACCAGGCGATCGTGCAACTGTTTAATGAAGCAGCACCTATTGACCTCCGCACGGTCGTGAACCAGCTCCGCAAAAATGGCCAGCTAGAGGCAGTAGGAGGCTCCTACTACGTCACTTCCCTGACTACCCGGGTCAGCTCTGCTTCTAATATTGAACACCATGCTCGGGTCATTGCCGAATATGCCATCAAGCGAGCGCTGATTGCTGTGGCCACTGAGGTACATCAGAGTGCTTATGAAGACACCAAAGATATTTTCGAGCTCCTTGACCAGACCGAGCAGGCGCTCTTTGAAGTCACTGACTCCAACATTCGCAAAAACTACAGCAACATGCGGTCGCTGCTTGGCGAGGCGTTCAAAGAACTCGAGGTCAAAAGGCAGCATAAAGACGGTTTGACCGGCATCCCCAGTGGTTTCACAGCGCTAGACAGAGTCACCTCTGGTTGGCAAAAGTCTGACCTCGTCATCATCGCCGCTCGGCCCGGCATGGGTAAGACCGCCTTTTTGCTCTCAGCCCTGCGCAATGCCGCCGTAGATCACGGCCATGCCGTAGCAATTTTCTCTTTGGAAATGGCTTCTTTGCAATTGGTTAACAGACTGATTTCTGCAGAAGCAGAGCTCGAAAGCGAAAAAATCAAAAAAGGCCAGTTAGCTGACCACGAGTGGGAACAACTGGTGCATAAAACGGCCCAACTGTCGCAAGCGCCTATCTATATTGACGATACCCCGGCCTTATCCATCTTTGAGTTGCGGGCCAAATGCCGCCGGCTCAAAGCCAAGCACGACATCCAGCTCATTGCTGTAGACTACCTCCAGCTCATGTCAGGCGAATCCATCAAAGGCGCTGGCAACCGCGAACAAGAAATTGCCTCCATCTCTCGTTCCCTCAAAAGCATTGCCAAAGAGCTCAACGTCCCCGTCATCGTCGGCTCCCAGCTGAGTCGCGCCGTAGAAACCCGGGGTGGCAACAAAAGACCTCAACTCTCTGATCTGCGGGAGTCTGGCTCGATCGAGCAAGATGCTGACATGGTGATGTTTTTGTACCGGCCAGAGTACTATGGCATGACCGAAGATGAAGAAGGCAACCCAACGCAAGGCATGGCCGAAGTGATCGTTGCCAAACACCGCAATGGCTCGCTCGACAGTGCCGGCCTCAAGTTCATTGGCAAGTACACTAAATTTGCCGACCACGAGCTCGCCAGTTTTGCAGAAGCGCCAACTAGCAATTTTGATACCATTACACAAGCTAGCAAAGCCAATACTGCCACGCCTTCGGCTGAGGCCCCCTTCTAAAGAAAAAAACCTCGCTATGGGTCTCTAGCAATTACCTCAAGCAGTTGACAAGCTATCTTGCCGTAAAGCAATAAGAGAAAAGAAGTTGTGGACAGATGGTTTGTTAAAATAGCACTGTAAACTGCGCTCTTTCTGCTAGAATATAAGAACAGGAGGCCAACTGCCTTACCAACGCTTCCCAGTGCTGCTCAAAATAGTAGTGAAGCTCCTTCAAAGTCGTATTCCCCAGTTGAAGATGGATAATCTTAGGTGCGCTGGCACTGGTTAGGCATTTGTAGTAAAAATCACTGTCTTTGGTGATAATAACATAGCCATGCACTAGCGCATAGTCCCAAATCTGCTGATCAGTAAGGCAAGGATCCAGGTCTGCCACATGGAAAAAATGAGCATGATTGAAAAAGCTGAAATACTTAGGCAGGTTGACATCAACAAGAAATTGCATCTCAGCTAGCTAACTCAAAGGACTGCACTTTTTTGGCAAGGGTCTGCGATGCAAACTGTAGGCAAGCTTGTAGGTCTTCAGCTTCCAGGAGCGGATAAGCTTTTAAGATATTTTCCTCGGTCTCACCAGCAGCTAGGTATTCTAGCACCG
>JBCCWZ010000028.1:0-9783 GCA_039192615.1 Bacteroidota bacterium | reverse complement strand
GGCTGTTTCTAGCACCATGTTGTTGTTTGAGAAGAGCATGAAATGCTTGATCATGAGATGGGCAGCGCGCTCGAGGGCTTGCTCTGGGTGGATAGTGCCGTCTGTCTGGATATCCATGATCAGCTTTTCATAGTCTGTCTTTTGCTCTACCCGTACGTTTTCTACTTTGTATTTTACGTTTTTGATGGGTGTAAAAATAGCGTCAATAGGAATGAGGCCAATGGGAGCGTTGGCAGGTTTATTTTCGTCGGCAGGCACGTACCCGCGACCTTTCTCGATGGTAATCTCTAGTTCAACGTGTGCCGCTGGATCCAGGTGACAAATGACTAAGTCAGGATTCATGATTTCAAAAGCAGACGTGAATTTTGCAATATCTCCTGCCTTGAATGCTTTCTGCTTCTTGATGTTGATGAATATTTTGTCATCCGCATGGTCAGCAATCTTTTTAAAGCGCACCTGCTTGAGATTGAGCACCAAGTCTACCAGGTCTTCTACGACGCCTTCTATCGTAGAAAATTCATGCTGTGCTCCAGGAATTTTGATGGATGTAATGGCGTAGCCCTCTAGGGAAGAGAGGAGTACGCGGCGTAGGGCATTGCCCATGGTGACGCCATATCCTTTTTCAAGGGGCCTAAAAGTAAAAGTGCCATCAAAGTCGCTGGCCTTTTCCATCGACACTTTTTCTGGCATTTGAAATGCTATTGCTGACATGGTGTTTGGGTTTTTAGGGCACTTAAGAGCAAGCAGTTTTAATACTTATTTAGAGTATAGTTCGACGATGCTCTGTTCATTGATTTTTTCAGGAATGTCTTCTCTGGGAGGTAGGACGGTAAGCTTACCTTTCAGCTGGGCGTCATCCCACTCGAGCCAGGAGAATCGCTTATGGGGGGCGGCGATGCTTTCTTTAATCACTTCCAGGGACTTGGATTTTTCACGTACCCCAACTAGGTCGCCTGGTTTTAAGGTGTAAGACGGGATGTTGACAACGGTATCGTTGACAGTGATGTGTTTGTGGAGCACCAGCTGTCGAGCAGCCCTTCTTGTAGGGGCAATGCCTAAGCGATAAATCGTGTTGTCTAGGCGGGCTTCTAGGAGCTGGAGTAGGATTTCACCTGTTACGCCTTTTTTTCTTACTGCTTTCCGGAAGAGGTTTGCAAACTGTTTCTCTAACAACCCATAGGTGTACTTAGCTTTCTGCTTTTCCATGAGTTGCTGCGCGTACTCTGATTTTTTTCTGCGCATTCTGCCGTGCTGTCCGGGAGGGTAGCTCTTTTTCTGAAGGGCTTTTCCTTGACCAAAGATGGGGTCGTTAAACCGTCTTTCAACTTTTGCTCGGGGGCCTCTATATACTGCCATGCTTTTTCCTGTTTATTGAATGGGGTTATGGACGTCTACGTTTGGGGGGTCTACAACCGTTGTGGGGCAAAGGGGTTACGTCTTTGATGGCCGCTACCTCGATGCCTGCTTCTTGGATGGTTCTTACCGCTGATTCACGTCCAACGCCTGCTCCTTTAACATATACGTTCACTTTCCTAAGGCCCAGCTCATGGGCTACTTTGGCACAGTCTTCGGCGGCTTTTTGAGCGGCGTAAGGGGTATTTTTCTTGGATCCTCTGAAGCCCATCTTGCCGGCAGATGACCATGCTACTACTTGCCCTTCATCGTTCGCTATGGAGATGATGATGTTGTTGAAGGTGGCTTTGATGTGCGCTTGGCCTGTTTTTCCGACTTTTACGACCCGCTTTTTTGCTTTGTCTTTTCTTGTCATGGGGTAATAGGGTGATTTACTAATTTCAATCGCTATTTGCTGATAACTCTTAACTAATCACTGCTAACTATTTAGTGGCTTTCTTCTTATTAGCTATAGTCTTGCGTTTTCCTTTGCGTGTTCGGGCGTTATTTTTTGTTTTCTGGCCTCTCACAGGCAATCCGGCTCGGTGTCTTTTGCCCCGATGGGAGCCAATGTCCATCAGTCGTTTAATGTTCAGTCGTACCTCAGAGCGCAGCTCTCCCTCTACTTTGTATTGCTCGCTGATGGCCGTCCGAATCTTCTTAGACTCTTCGTCGGTCCAGTCTGCCGGGTGCTTGTCTCTGTTAACGTTGGCTTGTTCGAGGACTTTGCTCGCTAAGCTGCGGCCGATACCAAAAATATAGGTCAGGGCAATCTCGCCACGTTTGTTATCTGGAATGTCTACGCCTAATACTCTTGCCATGCTTATCCTTGTCTTTGTTTAAATCTAGGGTTCTTTTTGTTGATCACGTATAGTCTTCCTTTTCTACGCACGATCTGGCAGTCGCTGCTGCGTTTTTTGACAGATGCTTTTACTTTCATAGCTGGTAGATGTTATTTGTGCCTGTAAACAATGCGTCCTTTGGTTAAATCATAGGGAGACATTTCTAACGTCACCTTATCGCCTGGTAATATCTTGATGTAAAACTTCCGCATCTTACCTGAAATATGCCCGGTCACCAAGTGATCATTTTCTAAGCGGACTTTGAACATGGCGTTCGGGAGCGCTACCTCTACAATCCCTTCTTGTGTAATTGCCGCTTGTTTTGCCATACTAAAGTTGAAAGACTTCCTCTATGTACTTGTAAGTTGTTAAGATTTCTGCCTTGTTTTCTAATACTGCTACTGTATGTTCAAAGTGCGCCGAAGGCTTACGATCCAACGTTCGGAATTGTCCGCCTTTTTCTTGCACAATCTGTTGTTTTCCAAGGTTAATCATCGGCTCTATCGCCAGCACCATACCTTGCTTGAGCCGTGTTCCATTGCCTTTTTTCCCATAGTTGGGTACCTGGGGCGCTTCGTGTAGGTTTTTGCCTACCCCATGCCCTACTAATTCTCTTACTACGGAGTAGCCATGCTTTTGCACGTAGTGCTGAATGGCATGCCCAATGTCTCCCATCCTATTGCCTGCCTGGGCTTCTGCAATGCCTAAGTACAGGGCCTCTTTCGTTACTTGCAGCAGGCGCCTGAGGGTGCTGCTTATCTCTCCCACCGGATAGGTGAAGGCGGCATCGCTATGGTAGCCCTTGTAATAGACGCCACAGTCTACTGAGACAATGTCTCCTTCCTTCAGAGCCTCCTGGTTAGGCAAGCCGTGCACCACGTAGTCATTCACAGAGGTACAGAGCGTAGCAGGAAATTCGTTATACCCTTTGAACGAAGGTTCCCCACCATGATCTCTAATACATGTTTCTGCCAGCGCATCCAGCTGTTGGGTCGTTACGCCTGGCTTCACTGCTCGCGCCACCTCTCCATGTACCTTGCTTAAAATATCCGCCCCTTCCTTCATCAGGCCGATCTCTTCTTCGCTCTTCAACCAGATCATGCTAGCTAGCCGAACGTCCTTTAATTCTTCCAGACTTCATCAGGCCCTCATAACGCCGCATGAGCAGCAAGCTTTCTATTTGTTGGAGAGTTTCTAACACAACGCCTACCATGATGAGGAGTGAGGTGCCTCCGTAAAATCTGCTGAATGAACGACTCACCCCGGCCATGTGGGCAAAGGCTGGCAAGATAGCGATTAATGCGAGAAAAATAGAGCCTGGGAGCGTTATTCTGCTCAAAATTGTGTCAAGCAACTCTGCGGTAGGTTTGCCGGGCTTGATCCCTGGCACAAAGCTGCTGTTGCGTTTCATGTCATCGGCAATCTGGGTAGGATTGATGGTGATGGCTGTGTAGAAAAAGGTAAAGACCATGATCAGCATGCTGAAGGTTAAATTGTACTGCCAGGTAGTAAAGTCAGAAAAGACCCTGCCTATATTGGCTGCTGTAGTACTTTTCTCTGCCCACAAGCCTGCAATCAGCGCGGGAAGGAACATCAGGGCTTGAGAGAAAATAATAGGCATCACACCAGACGTGTTTAGCTTTAGCGGAATGTATTGCCTTTGTCCGCCGCTGTAGGCATGGCTACTCAGCATTTGCTTGGCATACTGTAAGGGTACTCTTCTTGTGGCTTGCGTAAACATGACTACGCCTACAACAATGACGAAAAGGATGAGGAGTTCAATGATGAGGACTAACAGCCCGCGGGTACCTCTGGCAATCACTTCGGTGACGAGTGCTCCTGGCAACGAAGCAACAATCCCAATCATAATGAGCATTGAGATCCCATTGCCAATGCCTTTGTCTGTAATCTGGTCGCCCAGCCACACACAGAACATAGTACCTGCTGTAAGAATAAGCATGGCGGCACCGGTAAAGAACGGTCTACCAATGACAAGAACATCATCTGAAACTGCTGTAGAGAGATAGGCAACGCCCTGGACGAGGGCAATGAAGATGGTGAGCACCTTCGTAATCTGATTCAACGTTTTTCTACCTGAGTGCCCTTCTTTTTGTAATCGCTGGAAGTAGGGCAAAGCAATCGTCAACAGCTGAACAGCAATGGAGGCCGAGATGTAGGGCATTACCCCCAGTCCAAAAACAGAAGCGTTGCTAAAAGCACCTCCTAAAAAGGTGTCTAGTAACCCAAAAATTCCTTTGGCTTCTCCGGTCAGCTTGGTAGGATCTACCCCAGGCAACACTACGTAAGAGCCTGCCCTGAATAGCAATAGGAAGACTACCGTATTGAATATGCGGACTCTTAGCTCCTCAATTGAGAAGATGTTGCGGATGGTTTGAAAAAATCTACGCATGAATATCAATCGTGGCAGTTTGGCCGCCTGCTTTTTCTATGGCTGCCTGGGCGGAAGCAGAAAAGGCATGAGCTGCCACCTCTAGTTTTGCTTTTAGTTCTCCCTGGCCTAAAATTTTGTATCGGTCATTCTTGCTAATAAGCCCATGCTGCCGTAGCACTTCGACATTGATCGCAGCTAGTTTTGCTTTATCAGCCAGTTGCTGCAATTGCTCAAGGTTGATAGGCTTGTAGGCAACCCTGTTAGGATTCTTGAAGCCGTACATAGGAAGACGTCGCTGCAAGGGCAACTGTCCACCTTCAAATCCTCTTTTGCGTTTGTAACCAGAACGTGACTGAGCTCCTTTGTGGCCGCGGGTGGATGTTCCACCTTTGCCAGAGCCGGGGCCTCTACCGATTCGCTTGCGGGCTTTGGTGGCGCCAAGCGCCGGTTGTAGGGTGTGTAATTGCATGGTTACTTCGTTTCTGTGGTCACAAGATGGGCTACTTGGTTGATCATGCCTTGGATAGCGGGATTGAGTTCCTGCTCCACTGTTTTATTGATCTTGCCTGCCCCAAATCCCAAGGCGCGCATGGTACGGCGTTGCTTGGCTGGATAGCCGATCAAACTTTTTTTCTGGGTAATGCTGACTTTGGCCATAGCTATCCGTTAAATACTTTATCAAGACTGATGCCTCGCTGGGCTGCTACTGTAGCAGGGTCTCTCAATTGTAAGAGTGCCTGAAAAGTGGCTTTGACAACGTTATGAGGGTTAGACGACCCTTTGGACTTAGAAAGTACGTTGTGTACGCCTGCGCTCTCCAACACTAGTCGCGCACCGCCACCGGCAATAATTCCTGTACCAGGAGATGCAGGTTTGAGCAATACGGTTCCTCCGCCAAACTTTCCTATGGTCTCATGGGGCAATGTATCCCTTAGAATAGGCACCTTGATAAGGTTTTTCTTCGCGTCTTCTACACCTTTGGTAATAGCATCGGTGACTTCTTTGGCTTTTCCTAGCCCATAGCCTACTACACCCTGGCCATCTCCTACGACTACCACAGCGGCAAAGCTGAAGTTACGCCCTCCTTTGACTACCTTAACAACTCTATTGATGGCTACGACCTTTTCTTCTAGGTTAAAATCACTTGCCTTTAATTTCTTCGGGGTCATACGTACTAAAATTTAAGCCCTTTTTCTTTGGCACCTTCTGCCAGGGCCTTGACACGGCCGTGATAAAGATAGCCAGAACGATCAAATACAACGGTTTTAATGCCTTTTTCGATGGCTTTCTCTGCCAGCACTTCGCCTACTTTTTTGGCCTTGGGTATATCAATACCTTGCTCTCCCAGTGCCCTAGAAGAGGTGGTCAAGAGGGTGTGGCCTTGCTCATCATTGATGAGCTGTACGTAGATGCCTTTGTTGCTTTTATAGATAGAAAGCCGGGGCATCTCAGCCGTACCTTGGATGGTTTTTCTAATCCGCTGGCGGATTTTTAGTCTTCGCTCTATTTTTTTGTTCTTGCTCTTCATGTTCCTAACACAATAACTAATAACCGATAACTAGTAACTATTTAGCCGCTGCTTTGCCTGCCTTTCGTCTAATCTGCTCGCCCAAGAATCGAATACCTTTGCCTTTGTAAGGTTCTACTTTTCTCAGCGTCTTGATTTTGGCAGCCACCTGTCCAACTAATTGCTTGTCGACTCCCTCTAAATGAACTAGGGGGTTTTTCCCTTTAACCATTTCGGCACTGACGGTAATCTCTGCCGGCACGGCAAAGTGGATACCGTGGGAGTAACCGAGGGTGAGCTCTAGCACATTGTTCTGCACGCTGGCTTTGTAACCTACGCCGACTAGCTCTAATGTTTTTTTATAGCCTTCATTGACACCTGTGACCATGTTTTGCAGTAGTGATCTGTAAAGACCGTGAAAGGCTTTGTGGGTTTTTTGGTCAGACTTTCTCTCTAACACAACTTGGCCTTCTACTACCTTCACTGTAATAGCGGGATCTACTTGCTGTGTCAACTCACCTTTGGGGCCTTTTACGCTGACCAATCCTTCTTTGGAGATGGTTACTGTGACGTTTTCAGGGAGCTGGATGGGACTTTTTCCTATTCTTGACATGCTGTATAACTTAATAGACGTAACACAGTACTTCGCCGCCAATCTTCATCTTCCTAGCCTCTTTATCACTCATCACCCCCCTAGAAGTAGATAAGATCGCAATGCCTAGTCCGTTGATCACTTCAGGAAGGTTTGCACAGTCGGCATATTTTCTGAGTCCTGGTTTACTTATCCTTTGCAGTTTGACGATAGCGGGTTGCTTGGTATCTGGGTTGTATTTGAGGGCAATCTTGATAGTGCCTTGTACGCTAGCTTGGTCGTCGAATTTGTACTGTCTGATATAGCCTTTCTCGTGGAGTACCTTAGTGATCTCTTTCTTGATTTTCGAGGCAGGCACTTCTATAACACCATGTCGGGCTTTGATGGCGTTTCTGAGTCGAGTAAGATAGTCGGCAATCGGGTCAGTGGTCATATTTTACTGGTTTCTTAAGCTTGCACTACTCCTTAGAGCTTTTCCTCATGAGGAAGAAGTTTTAGAGCACTATCTCCGCTAATCTCTGATGATTTATTAGTTGAGCTGGAGGTAGTTTATTACCTGTTTTGGTCTGCGAAGCTATATAATTTTTGTTGAAGATGAAAAAAATCCAAGGAAAGATCCACTAAGCATATTGTCTTACCGAGTTGTCTTAACAGAGGTATACTGGGAATTGACTGCTACTACCTCCGTCCCGGAGTACTATTGGCACAACCAAGAGTACACTTTCGAAGCGCCAAGCAGGCTCTTGTACTCTTTGCTATTGTCTATTCTTCCTCAGAAAATACTTTGTAGCAGTAATGTGTCGTATTCCCAGACACTTCAGGATAATCACTCGTGCATGGATATTCTTTATTGGGTAACATACTATGATCAGCGAGTTACTTCTGAGCTACTAGCCCCCTTAATTTTCCAATAGTTGAGTAATCCTCTGAAGTTATGTTTTCTACTTTTCGGTCCTGGCACCTCTGAAAATACTTCCTTACAAAACTCTGCCACATCATCAAGTACGTAATCAATATCACAGACACGTGGATGGGCTTCATCAGGTGACATACCATGGTCACCCACGCACTCACGAATCTTTGCTTCATTCCACGTAAAGAACGGGATCTGATCCCTAATAGCAATCAAACCGTCACTTTGGTGCTCTTCTGCTTGGTTCTCGTCTCTTCTCAATGACCTCAGTATATGATCTACTCTTTTGCCCCCTAGCAGTCTTTTTAATCCCTCACGTCCGTAAGCCTTAAGTAGGGGGCTGAAATATGTAGAATTCTCGAGGCGTCCACTTCTAATGAATAGAGCAGGGAATTGCTGGTCTGACATTTCACCCCATACTTGTGGTAATTTCTTATTTATAAGCTGGCTATCAGGAGCTAGGTCTGTGATCCCTTGGCATAAACCCGTCTTAATCCAAAATTGCCAAAGGCATTCCCCAAAGAAAGCACCCAAATGGGGCACAAAACGTGCTTCTTTTGCCACTTCCTGCTGGCGGCCTAGAGAGCGGAGAGCAGGAATTAGTTCTACCCCTTGTAAAGGAGAAGCGACGGTAACAAGCCCTTTCAAGTTGTAGGCTTCACGGAAAAGTGACCAGAACATGGTTGCTATGACCCCTCCCTGACTATGCCCTAGCAAGATTATTTCATCTTTTTGGGGGTCTATATCTTCTTGCTTGATTAGCTCCTGTACTTGCTTTTCTGCTGCTTTGGCCTGCTCCTTGATAGAAGTGATGCCTATATGCATCCCGAGAGATTTGTGGAGATTTGACTCAACAAAGCCCGATGCCTCAGAGGAAGAGAAGCTATAAAGAGAAGTGTCTCGGGGAGAAGCTTCTAGGCATATATACCCCTTTCTACGCAGCTTTTTACGAATCTTATCAAGACTGTCTGTATAGCTAGTTAGGCCCAAAAAAGTGATTACTACTTGTTTCCTATTCCTTGGTTGCTCTACTAATTGCTGTTGCCGCTTCATGATATTTTCATGTACCATGTTTTTGGGACTGTATACTTTATTGTCAAAGGGGCCTAGACCCTTCACATTCTCCTGGGAACAAGCGACTAGAAGTCCTCCCAAGAACAAGGAGATGAAAGCAACAGTGAGCAGACAGCTTCGATTACCTGCTGGTGTTTTTTGTTGTTCGGAATGCATAAATATTTTTTAACGATTTACGCTAATGGAGCGTTCTGGACACGATGGTGAGCTATGTGAGCTACCTCATCAGTGAGTCCTATTACACCAATGCTTGGGTGTATGTATACGCATACACAATAATGCATTGTCAAAAAGAAGAAGTCTAAGTGACTATTGAGCTGGCCATAGGCCAGAGAGGAAGTCTAAAAAATAGTTGGTGGATACTTATACTACCAACTGGCTTTTGTAACGCCTGGGATTTTTCCTTCTGAGGCCCATTTCCTGAAAAGCACTCTTGAAATACCGAATTTTCGCATGTATCCTTTAGGTCTTCCAGTCGCTTTGCAGCGGTTATGAAGACGTACAGGAGAGGCATTTTTCGGCAACTTATCGAGGGCCTCGTAGTCTCCTTTGGCTTTCAGTTCAGCACGTTTGGCTGCATACCGCGCTACTAACTTTTGTCGCTTTAGTTCTCGTACTTTTACTGCTTCTCTAGCCACAATTTATTGGTTGATTAGGTGATTTGTTGATTTAGTGATTATTCATAACTGATAACTAATCACTTATAACTCCTTGAAAGGCATCCCTAGCGCTTTGAGCAATTGATGTGCCTCTTGGTTACTTTTCGCATTGGTTACAAAAGTGATGTTCATGCCTGCCATTCTATTGACTTTGTCAATGCTGATTTCAGGAAAAATGATTTGTTCCTTCACGCCCAGGTTGTAGTTGCCACGTCCGTCAAAGCTTTTAGGGCTGATGCCTTTGAAGTCTCGTACGCGGGGCAGAGCAAGCGTAATCAGTCGGTCTAAAAACTCATACATCTTATTGCCACGCAGGGTGACTGTGGCACCAATGGGCATGTCTTCGCGCAGCTTGAAGTTGGAGATCGCTTTTTTGGCCTTGGTAGGAATGGCCTTCTGGCCTGCGATCGTC
>JBCCWZ010000027.1:0-10200 GCA_039192615.1 Bacteroidota bacterium | reverse complement strand
GTAGACACATTGGCCAGGTTCTGAAGGCATATCAAGCGGGATGCAACGGATAGTGGCTTTGGTTTCAGCCTGGATTTGCTTTTCTGTATCGGTAGTACCATCCCAATATGCCAAGATAAAACCCCCTTTTTCTTTTAGTACCGCCTTGAAGTCTGCATAGGTATCTACAGGTGTGCTGTGTGCCTCTCTAAAAGCGAGCGCCCTTTGGTAAAGATGATCCTGAATGTCTGTCAGCAGCTGGGTGACTTGGGGCACGACATTTTCTGTAGGGATAATCTGTTTTTCCTGGGTATCCCTTCTGGCCAACTCCACCGTATTGTTAGCCAGGTCTTTAGGTCCTATCGCCATTCGTAGAGGCACCCCTTTAAGTTCATACTCCGCAAACTTCCAGCCAGGCTGATGCGTATCGCGGTCATCGAGCTTCACAGCTACGCCCTGGGCTTGCAGGCTTTGTTGTAAGTCCTTGGCTTTTTTTAGTACAGTATTGCGGTCTTCCTCACTTTTGTAGATCGGCACAATTACTACCTGAATGGGAGCGAGCTTGGGTGGCAGCACCAAACCCTGGTCATCCGAATGGGCCATAATCAACGCCCCAATGAGGCGGGTAGTTACGCCCCAAGAAGTACCCCAAACATGCTCTAGCTTCCCTTGCTGATTGGCAAAGGTGACATCAAACGCACGGGCAAAATGCTGGCCTAGAAAATGAGAAGTACCCCCTTGCAGGGCCTTGCCATCTTGCATCAATCCCTCGATGGTATAGGTTTCTTCGGCCCCAGCAAATCGCTCATGAGCTGTCTTAACGCCCCTTAGGAAGGGCAATGCCATATAGTCTCGCGCAAAATCATGGTAAATGTTGAGCATCTGTAGCACTTCGGCTTCGGCTTCTTCGCGCGTGGCATGGGCGGTATGGCCTTCTTGCCACAAGAATTCTGCGGTTCGCAAGAAGAGTCGGGTACGCATCTCCCAACGCACTACATTACTCCACTGGTTGATGAGCAAAGGCAAGTCTCGATAAGACTGGATCCAGTTTTTGTAGGTGTGCCAGATGGTCGTTTCGGACGTCGGCCGCACGATGAGCTCTTCTTCGAGCTTGGCCGCAGGGTCTACACTCACGCCCGTGCCGTCGGGGTTACTCTTGAGCCGATAATGGGTAACGACAGCGCATTCTTTGGCAAAGCCTTCTACATGGGCGGCTTCTTGACTAAGGTAGGATTTGGGAATGAAGAGCGGGAAGTAGGCATTGGAATGGCCGGTGGCTTTGAAGGCTTGGTCAAGTACGGCTTGCATCTTTTCCCAGATGGCAAAGCCATAGGGCTTGATGATCATGCAGCCTCGTACGGATGAGTTTTCGGCCAGATCGGCATTTTTTACTAGCTCGTTATACCAAGCCGCATAATCTTCGCTTCTTTTGGGGAGTTTTTTAGCCATTCAGGTTTTCACTTAGAGGATTCCCTACAGGCTGCGTAACACTACGACAAGCCCTATTATAGGGAGTTGTATAATGGCACGAATATACCATCTGCAATAAGCCTGGCCCAACAGCAGGCTATTTTCTTATGGCTGAAGCGACTAGCTCTACACAGTCATCAGGTACTGTAATAGCGAAAGTTCATATATTAAGGGGAATAAACTACAAAAACAGTAAAATCATGAACTCACTAATACAAAGAATAAGCATTGGTATAGTAGCCCTTGTACTGCTTTTCCTAATTGTCGGCAAATTTTTGCCTTCTAAACACCATGTAGAGCGCTCTATCACCATCAATACACCCGCCAGTGTAGTATTTGCAGAGGTCAATTGCTACAAAAACTTTAATAACTGGTCTCCTTGGGCCAATATCGATCCTAATGGTAAGGTTAGCTATGAAGGCCCCGAAGCAGGAGTAGGCAGCAAGATGATCTGGAGCAGCAAGAACTCCAAAGTAGGCAACGGTACCCAGACAATCGTTGTGAGTGAGCCTTACAACCACATTCTAGTTGATCTGCAGTTTGATGGCTTCAAAGGCAAGGTCACAGCAGGCTGGAAGTTTGACGAAATAAAAGCAGAAGAAACGCTAGTCACTTGGAGCAATGATAGTCACAACCAAGGAGGGATTTTTTCCAAATACCTAGATATCATCATACAACGACAGATAGGCAAAAGCTATGAGCAAGGGCTGAAGAACCTTAAATCGTATGTAGAAAACCTTTATACGCAGCAAAAAGCTACTCCAGCAGAAGCGGGATCAGCTACAGCAAAGCCAGCAGTGTAAGCATCCTGCTATAGAGCCCCTACTATCGTAACTTATCAACACTTAGGTGTAGATACAATCTACGCCTAGCAGCATTGAAGCGGGCAGGGCATCTTGCTCGCTTTTATAGTACTAAGAAAAGGGCTTTGAAGAAAAAAGGCTGTCGCAAGAGTATGTCACCGAGAGTATCATGAACACATTGATATACAGCCCTGCCTTGTCATTACCGCCTGCGCGGGAATGACAAAGTGTACTTTTTATGCGGAATGCAACAGATGCCAAATCTTGTCCTTAAGCGTATCCAACCCCTGGCTACCCAGCGCAGAGATAAAGGTGTGGGCTAGCCCTGTAGGCAAAGTCGCTACTAATTGCTCCTGGGCGGTGCCATCTAACAAATCCATTTTAGAAATGACCAATAGTCTAGGCTTGTCCAACAGTTCAGGATTGTGGGCTCGTAGCTCTTGGACCAGGGTCTGGTAAGTGTGGGATACATCTGGGGTGTCAGCAGCTATGACAAACAGTAGCATAGCATTGCGTTCAATATGCCTCAAAAAGCGGGTGCCAAGCCCTTTGCCCATGGCAGCCCCTTCAATAATGCCTGGTATATCGGCCATCACAAAAGACTGGTCTTCTCGATAGGCTACGATGCCTAGCTGGGGCACCAGTGTGGTGAAAGGATAGGCTGCAATTTTGGGTTTAGCAGCTGATAGCACAGATAAAAGGGTGGATTTGCCGGCATTGGGAAATCCTACAAGGCCGACATCGGCGAGGAGTTTGAGCTCCAGGGCCACCCAGCCTTCTTCTCCCGACTCGCCAGGCTGGGCATAGCGGGGGGTTTGCTGCGTAGCTGATTTAAAGTGCACATTGCCGAGCCCACCGCGGCCGCCTTGCATCAATACTTCCTGCTGACCGTCTTGGGTGATTTCTAGCAGTTGTTGACCAGTTTCAGCGGCTTTAGCTACGGTGCCGAGCGGCACCTGCAGGGTAACGTCTTCGCCTGTAGCACCAAATCGCTTACCTCCTTCTCCCGCCTGGCCATTGGCTGCAATGACGTGCTTTCTATAGCGCAGGTGCAGTAGGGTGGATAACTGGGCATTGCCTTGAAGAATAATATGCCCCCCTCGACCGCCATCGCCGCCGTCGGGGCCGCCTTTGGGCACCGACTTTTCTCTTCTGAAATGGGCAGAGCCAGCGCCTCCTTTGCCTGCTCGAACATGGAGTTTGATATGGTCTATAAAGTTGGCACTAGCCATGGTAGGCTTGGGCTATTGGGGGGTGAGGGCTTGGTCAATGGCTGCTACGATCTGCTCAAATACCTGCTCTACTTCTCCTACGCCATTGACTTTAAAAAGCTTGTTCTGCTGGGCATAGTATTGGGCCAGGGGCAGCGTCTCTTCGTGATAGATACGCATTCTAGTAGCCACTTTAGCAGTGTCCTGATCATCAGCACGTCCTGCAGTTTGAGCTCTTGCTTGGATGCGGTCTAACACTTCTTTCTCAGGCACTTCTATCAAGATCGCCAGATCAATCTGCAGTTGTTGCGCCACTAAAATGTCTTCCAACTCTTTGGCCTGGGCAATAGTTCTTGGAAAGCCATCAAATAAAAAACCATCCCCTGTTTTATGGGCCACTAACTTGGCCGTTACAATGTCTTGAACAAGTTTTTGAGGCGCGAGCTTGCCTTCGTTGATGTACTGGGCTACTTGCTGGCCTAAAGCTGTATTGTTTTTGACGTGCTCACGAAGCAGCTCACCAGGAGAGATGTGTAATAGGTGGTACTTTTGGATCAATTTTTGGCTTTGAGTGCCTTTGCCCGCTCCAGGAGGGCCGAGTAGTACTATGTTGATCATTTTTTGATTGAAAGATTTATTGATTGGGTGATTAGGGTCTTTGTGTACTTGTTTACTGGGCCTCTTTTTCCCTCTTTCGTCAGTAGTATGAACTGTTGCTTTTTGTTGTATACGAGACGACGTCCAAGTAGTATACAGGTAGTAAACACCAAGCAGTGAAACAATAACGGTAAGGAAAACAAAACGGCCCTTATTACGCATGATGAGCTATCAATTTTAAGATCAAATCCCCAAAGTTATCCTCTGCAATGCTGGCACACAAACTAGTATCGTGGCCCTAGCCCATTGGTTGATTTATTGATTGGGTGATTGGTTGATTATCCTCAAGCGCACCAGTCCTTTTATTGGCCGAACAGGCACGGAACTTAGTTCCGTGCCTGGGAGATGAATTCCTGCTGACGTAGGAATGACAAAATATTGAGTGATCAATTCAATCATCCAATGGTTAAATCGTTCAATCAACAAATGAGCTCAAAGCCTGTGTAAGGCTGCAGAGCAGTAGGCACTCGAATACCCTTGTCTGTCTGGTTGTTTTCCAATAAGGACGCTACGATTCTGGGCAAGGCTATTGCACTTCCATTCAGGGTATGTAGCAGATGTATTTTGTTGTGTTCGTCTCGGTAGCGCAGCTGTAGGCGGTGAGCTTGGTAGGTCTCAAAGTTACTGATAGAACTAACTTCCAGCCAACGCTGTTGCCCAGCAGACCACACTTCCAGATCATACGTCAAGGCAGCAGTAAAGCTCAGGTCACCACCGCAAAGATTAAGCACGCGATAAGGAAGCTCAAGTTTCTCAAGTAGCTGCTGCACATAAGCACGCATCGCTTGTAAGGCTTCGTAAGAATGCGCGGGCGTACTGATCTGTACAATTTCTACCTTATCAAATTGGTGTAGCCGGTTGAGGCCCCGCACGTGACTACCCCAAGAACCGGCTTCGCGTCGAAAACAAGGGGTATAAGCCACATGCTTGATAGGCAAGTCTTTCTCAGATAAAATATCACCTCGGTAGAGGTTGGTCAAGGGCACCTCTGCAGTAGGAATCAAATAAAAATCCTCGTCTTTGAGCTGGTACATTTGCCCTTCTTTGTCAGGCAACTGACCGGTACCATAGGCTGATGCTTCGTTGACTACGATCGGGGGCTGAATTTCTTCGTACCCTGCTTGGCGCGCTTCCTCCAAAAAGAAATTGATCAAAGCCCGTTGAAGTTGTGCTCCTTGACCTCTGTAGACCGGAAAGCCTGCCCCGGTCAGCTTATTGCCCAACTCAAAATCGATGAGGTTATATTTTTTAGCGAGCTCCCAATGGGATAACAGGTCTTTGTCAGTGCTATCTACTTCCTGGCTTTGGTAGACCACCACATTATCGGCAGCCTCCTTGCCTTCAGGTACTTCTGCATGCGGCAGATTGGGCACTTCATATAAAGCTTTTTGAAGAGCTACTTCATGGGCCTGCAATTCCTGGCTCATTGTCTTGATAGAAGCTTTAAGGGTAGTGGTTTGGTCCCTCGCATTCATCGCTTCTTCTTGCTTGCCTGCTTGCATCAACTGACCAATCTGCTTGCTATACTGATTCATCTCAGCAGATGCATTATCCAGAGAAAGCTGTGTAGCTCTGCGCTGTTCATCAATAGCCAATAACTGCGCTACAGTCGCTTCCGCGTCTTTAAACTGTTTTTTCTGGAGGCCCTGTATGACTGTGGCTTTGTGAGCTCGGATGTAGTGAATGTCAAGCATGGTGTAAAAAGTAGGGTTACTGCCTGCTGATGCTGATAGTACACCCACAAAGTAAGCTATTTTTGAGCAAGGAAGGAGGAGATGGAGAGGATATAATTACCTTAATGATTATAAAAAAAGCTTGTACTACTTGACAATAGCGCCTCGGTATCCTATCATTGTGTTCTCTGAAGCTAGGCAATATTCCTGCCTCACTTAACACCACTACCTTTTAGACCTTCTGAGAGTATTCGCTTGAATTATTGAGCACTGCGCGCAGACAAACAGCTTCGGGTTACTTCTATTGATGATTTTTCTTATTCGATCACACCAAAAAAACTCATGTACACCATTGAAGAACTAAATATGCGGCTTCTTTCTGAGTTGAAAGAAATTGCAGAGACACTGAAAGTCAAAGACTACAAAAAGCTTGCTAAACAGGAATTGGTTTATAAGATTCTCGATCAACAAGCCATCACGCCAGAAGCAGCCCTCCCTCCTAAGAAGGCTAGTACGCCTCAAGAAGCTCCTAAAACGCCTCCTACAGCTACGCAAACTGCAGCTGTACGTCCAAAACGAGAAAACGTCGTCCCAAGACCTAACAGAAATACTAAGAATACCCAGCTCTCTGCCCCAGAAAAGGCCACCAATGGCCCACAAAAAGAGCAGCGAGCAGAGCGAAACAAGCCTACCAATGCCAATGACCTGGACAGTATGATTGATAGCGAAGGTGTATTAGAAATCATGCAAGACGGCTATGGCTTCCTGCGCTCTTCTGATTACAACTACTTGACTAGCCCGGATGATACTTACGTGTCCCCTTCCCAAATCAAGCTATTTGGGCTCAAGACAGGTGACACGGTGAAAGGGCAAATCAGACCGCCTAAAGAAGGTGAAAAGTATTTTGCCCTACTCAAGGTATCTTCTGTCAATGGTAGAACCACTGAAGAAGTGAGGGATCGAATTGCGTTTGAGCATCTGACTCCCTTATTCCCAGAAGAAAAACTGGCACTCACTAATGGACCTTCGCAATACTCTACCAGAATACTGAGCCTTTTCTCGCCTATCGGCAAGGGGCAGCGTGGTATGATTGTAGCGCCTCCCAAAACAGGAAAAACAGTGCTCCTCAAAGAGATTGCCAATGCCATTGCCAAAAATCACCCCGAAGTCTATCTCATTGTGCTACTGGTCGGAGAGCGCCCCGAAGAGGTAACAGACATGAGTCGCAGCGTGAATGCTGAGGTAGTTGCTTCTAACTTTGATGAGCAACCTGAACGCCACACCAAGGTAGCAGGCATGGTACTCGAAAAAGCCAAACGCATGGTCGAATGTGGGCACGATGTGGTCATTCTTTTGGACTCTATTACTCGTCTGGCACGTGCTTACAACACGGTGATTCCCTCTTCCGGAAAAATTCTTTCCGGGGGTGTTGATGCCAATGCCCTCCACAAACCCAAGCGCTTTTTCGGTGCTGCCCGGAACGTGGAGAATGGAGGTTCTTTGACTATTCTGGCTACGGCGCTGACAGAAACGGGCTCTAAGATGGATGAAGTCATCTTTGAGGAGTTCAAGGGTACGGGTAACATGGAGCTGCAGCTAGACCGCAAATTGGCTAACCGCCGTATCTATCCTGCCATTGATATTCCTGCTTCTGGCACACGTCGTGAAGACTTGCTGCTGACCAAAGAGGAGCTATCCAGGGTATGGATTCTACGCAAGTTCATGGCAGACATGACGCCAAACGAGGCGATGGATTTCTTGCTCGAAAAGATGAAGGGTACACGCAACAATGAGGAGTTTTTGCTCTCAATGAATGGCCCTGAGTAAGGGGTAGCCTCTTACAAAAGACTTTTCTTACAGTCAATAATTTTTATCCTACAGCATTACACTAAAAAGTTCTACTCAAGTATTTCTCCGTGCCCTTCGTGCCTACTTCGTGTTCTCCGTGGTTAAGGAGTTTCACCACAGAGGGCGCGGAGCTTCACACAGAGCTCACAGAGCGTTTCTGTATTAGAATTAGAAATAGATTCCTCTTCCTCTATTTACACGATACAACAAACATCCCTACATGGACAAGCGTGTATCCACCAGAACGCTCTACCAACAAGTCTATCAGGCGCTTTACCAAGCCATTCAAGAGGAGCGGGAATGTGAGGCCATTACCCAACGGCTGCTGGGTTATTATTTGAAGCTAGAGCCAGTCGATAAAGTCCTGGATACACCCATTACCCTCACGGCTGAGCAAACCCAGCTTTTGGCTACTGCTGTAGAGCGCCTCAACAACCACAAGCCGATACAATATGTTTTGGGTGAGGCTCCGTTTCTGGGCAGGAACTTCCAGGTCAATCCAGCCGTTTTGATTCCTAGACCTGAAACAGAGGCCATGGTCCAGGACATTATCAACAACAATCCGCCAACAGGCGCGCATATACTCGACCTTTGTACGGGCAGTGGATGCATTGCCATCACGTTACAACTGGCTATTGCTCAATCACAGGTTGGGGGTTTAGACATTAACCGAGCGGCTTTACAAACTGCCCAGGCCAATGCCCAACAACTGGACGCCGCAGTACAATGGCTACAAGCAGACCTTTTGCACGATCCTTTGCCTGACCAGCGCTGGCACATCATCGTCAGTAATCCCCCTTATGTACGTCCTTCAGAGCAAACACAGATACACCAACGCGTGTTAGCGCATGAACCTGCTCAAGCTCTTTTTGTACCTGAAGATCAGCCTTTGGTCTTTCATGAACGCATTGTGGCTTTAGCCGCTCAGCATCTCCTGCCAGAGGGCAAGCTCTATCTTGAAATCAATGAAGCACTGGGGCCTGAGGTAGCTGACTTACTCATACAAGCTGGGTTTGAAGGTGTACGCATTAACCAGGACTTGCATGGCAAAGACAGATGGGTAGCAGGTACCTGGCAGGTTTAGAAGATATTCAAAAATTTATTTCGCTTATCTTTGGATTGATCAATCTTGATGCAGCTTCTCGCTACTTTTTAAGCAAAAATTGCCCCTTCAATGAATTCAGGTTCAAGACATAGCTTTCGCCCCCAGTGGTTGGCATTGGGCTTAGCGATGCTGCTAGGGCAGCATGGAATTGCCCAGGCTACTCCCTCGGCAAAGCAAGCGATGGAGGGGAAACAAGACACTACAAGCATCTCACCTGCACCCAGCAAAGAAGAAGCAACCTCAGAGGATAACCAGGACGTTACAAGCAAAAAGTCTACGGCTCAGAACGAAGAAAAGATGCTAGAGAACGACGAAGAGGACAGGATATTGGACGAGGAGGAAGAGGATGAGTTCCCCAAAAAACCTAGGCTGAGAAAGCCCAAGCTACTCGAACCCGTCAAGCTGGCCCAAGAAGATCCTTTGGCATCCTTAGATAAGCTGATAGTCAAAAAGCAGGTGCCCCTAGCACCCTATGTGCCTTTGGTGCAGACTATAGATGTAGCCTTCGACTATGATAAAATTGCCTGGACTTTATGGAAACGCAAAGAACAGAGCTTTGCAGTCAACGTGAGCATCTTATGGAGAAAGAACATTCAACTCTCAGGCACTTGGGGCTATAACCAACTGCGTCCTGCTCTTGTCAAAGGAAATATTGAAGCGTACACAGTGCAAGGGCAATATGGCACCGTGGGCTTAGCATACTTTGTTAAGTACAATCTGTATAACAACCTTTATGCAGGGCTGCTTTATGGTAGGAGTTATTTTAAGAATAGCACCGTACCTACACCAGACGTTCAACAAGTCATTAGTAAAGACCTCACGGCCTCCTGGTTGGAATTCGTCATTGGCTCTGAGCAACAGCTTTTGAAGAATTCAGGAATATATGCAGGGCTTATTTTGCACCTCAAGGGCTTCGGTAGTTTTGAGCCGTTCGAACGAGCTACTAACTATGTGGTGCCAGGCTATGGACGGAGTGTGAGCCGTATAGTGCCTTCTATCAGCTTCTACATCAAGTACCAAATATTATTTCTCAAAAAACAAATCAGCTTTAGCGCACCAAAAATAAACTAACCCTCCCAGGCAGATACACACTAACAATGCCTATCACTGTGATTGCCCATAGTTATCTGGTCTTTAAAATCCTTACTCAGCAAGCCCATATCTGGACAGTTTGATCAGCCATTTGTTGGCATGGAGGCTATGCAATAACTTGCAGCTTCTTCTCAAGCAGTCTTAGACAAAAATTAGTGACATGGGCATACTTGTAATGATTATTCAGTTTTTATTAGGCCTCTCCATTATCGTAGGGCTTCACGAGCTAGGGCATCTGCTCTTTGCCAAGCTTTTTGGCATGCGGGTAGAAAGCTACATCATTGGTTTCCCACCCAAGCTTTTTCGATTCCAATGGGGAGAAACTGAATACGCCCTCGGCACTATCCCCCTGGGCGGCGCAG
>JBCCWZ010000026.1:0-10303 GCA_039192615.1 Bacteroidota bacterium | reverse complement strand
GTGGAAATCAAAGATGTGCTCCACAAAATCATCAAAAAGAAATAACAGCACGCCTCCAAACTCCTTTTAAGCCTGCCTTTGTGCAGGCTTTTCTATTTTACGATAGTTTTCACCTCAGATAGTTACCCCATGTTGATCACTTCCCTCCTTGTCGGCCTTATCCTCGGTGCAGTAGGCAGCAGGTACCT
Organism: Bacteroidota bacterium; assembly: GCA_039192615.1. Lineage (GTDB taxonomy): Bacteria > Bacteroidota > Bacteroidia > Cytophagales > Amoebophilaceae > UBA8403. The sequence continues at coordinate 10,115 of JBCCWZ010000026.1, read as the reverse complement.
CTCCATAGTCAAGTTCAGGGCAGAGAGCCAAGCCCTGCAGACCCAACTAGAAGGCACGCAACAACAGCTAGAAGAAGCCAAAGAGGCCCTTGCCTTGGCAGGCCGACAAAGCCTACAGCACGCCCAAGACATCGCCCGTTCAGAAACAGCCAACCAACATCTAAGTGCTAAGCTAGAAGAGCAAAAGCAAGAGCTGGCCGCCATGCAAGAAAAGCTCACTGTGCAGTTCAGAAATTTGGCCAACGACCTGCTCGAAGAGAAAAGCAAAAAATTCACCGACCAAAATAAGGTCAACTTAGAAAGCATTCTCAAGCCGCTGGGCGAACGTATACAAGCCTTTGAGAAGCAAGTAGCTGATACCAACAAAGAAAGCCTAGCGCGCAACGTAGCCTTGCGCACCGAGGTTAGAAAGCTGAATGAGCTCAATGCCCAGGTTACTAAAGAAGCAGAGAACCTAGCCAAAGCCATTAAGGGAGACACTAAGACGCAAGGCAACTGGGGGGAGTTTATCCTGGAAAGTATTCTTGAAAAATCGGGCCTGACCAAAGACAGAGAATACCAGGTGCAAGCCTCTTTTGTCACGGAAGAAGGTAAACGCTACCAACCCGATGTGGTGATCAAGCTGCCTGATAACAAAAATATCATCATCGATGCCAAAGTATCATTAGTCCACTATGAGCAGTTTTTCAACGCCGAGCAAGAAATAGAGCAAACCATAGCCCTTAAAAAACACATCCAGTCCATCCGCAAGCACATCAAAGAGCTTAGCGAAAAAAACTACCAAACCCAATATGACCTCAAAGGGCTTGACTTTGTGTTGATGTTCATCCCCATAGAGCCCGCCTTTAGTCTAGCCGTTCAGCATGACCTAGCCCTCTTCAACGAAGCATATGAAAAAAACATTGTACTTGTCTCCCCTACTACACTTATTGCTACCCTGCGTACCATTGCCAACATCTGGAAGCACGAATACCAGAATCAAAATGCGCTAGAAATAGCCCAGCAAGGAGGCGCTTTGTACGATAAATTTGTAGGCTTTGTCGAAGACCTCAAGCAGTTAGGAAGACAGATGGACACGACCCAAAAGACGTATATAGAGGCTATGAAAAAGCTGTATGAAGGCAAAGGCAATCTCGTAAGAAGAGCACACAATATTAAAGCACTGGGAGCTAGAACCAGCAAAGCCTTAGACCAGCAACTGCTCGATCGGGCTAGTGAATAGCCCCAGCCCAGTAATCACACATCATTTACTACTTATCCGTACCCTATGTCAAGATTCCTCACCAGTCTCTACATCCTGCTGGCCTTGACACTGCCCCAGGCAAACGCACAGCAAACAAAAACCACCTCTATCCCCATCCATAATGCGCAAGCGCTTGTCCTGATCGGGACACCTGGCTATCCAATTGATGGCATCTATCACCTAGCCAATGACATCGATATGCGCCAGCTAACTACGCAGCAGCTTCAGCAAGGTTGCTTGCCCATCGGGGGCCGCTCTCAAGCGATCTTCAATGGCCAGCTAGACGGGCGTGGCAAAACCATCCGACACCTACGCATTCATAAGCCGCAGCAAGACGGGGTAGGGCTTTTCTATGGGGTAGGCCAGGAGGCCTGTGTTGAAAATGTTTGCCTGGAGAACGTAAAAGTGCAAGGCCGGAATAATGTAGGCATCATCGCAGGGTACAACTATGGCTGCATCAAGAAAATTGAACTAAAAGCAAAAAGCCTTTTGATCATCAAAGGGAATAAATATGTAGGGAGTGTAGTAGGGACCAACAAAGGCCGAATAAGTGAAATTAGGACTGCTGGCAATGTAAGAGGTCATACCATGGTAGGGGGCCTAGCAGGCGAAAACCACGGCAATATTAGCGAGATAAGAATACAAAGTACAGTGACGGGCTATAAGAGTACAGGCGGCTTAGTAGGCAAGAACAAGGGCAAGATCAACAAAATAGAACCCCAGAGTACGGTGACAGGTTATGCGATGGTAGGCGGTCTGGTAGGCGAGAACAGCGGCAGAATCAGCAAAGTCAGAGCCCAGAGCACGGTAACGGGCTATGAGCTCATAGGCGGCCTAGTAGGCAAAAATAAGGGCAAGATCACACAATGCACTATTGCAGGTAAGGTAACCGGAGTACTCAAAGTAAATTCACTCGCAGGAGAAAATCATGGAACTACAACCTTCTATCTATCCTGGCGCGTTAAGAAATTCCAACTCGCCCCCAATAGCAACAAGGTATTATCCCTCAAGCCTCCTCAAAAGGCCATATAACAGGAACGCTCAAGAGCAACCTTGAGCAGCAGACTGCTCCCAATAGCCTGAATGTCGTAATTTTAGGCACCAACAGACCGCCTACCACCCATGTCCGCTCTACAAGCACAAATTATCCAAGCCCTTAGCACTGTAGAAGACCCTGATCTCAAGCAAGACCTGGTCACGCTGGGCATGATCAAGGACCTCACCATCAACCAAAAGCAAGTCGCCTTTACCCTCGTACTCACCACCCCTGCCTGCCCGCTGCAAGAAATCCTCAATAAAGCTTGTGTAGAGGCCATCCATACCCAAGTAGCCCCCCACCTAGTCGTAGACATCCAGTTAGACAGCCAGGTGACTTCTACCCGCCCCAATACCCCCATCTTACCGCAAATAAAAAACATTATTGCCATTGCCTCAGGCAAAGGTGGGGTAGGAAAATCCACCATCGCCGTCAACCTCGCTGTTGCCCTGGCCCAACATGGTGCCCAAGTAGGGCTGCTCGATGCAGACATTTTTGGCCCTTCTATCCCCACCATGCTAGGCTGCGAGCAGGCCAAGCTCCAGGTCATGGAACAAGCCGAAAAAAAATACTTAGTACCCTTAGAAAAGTACGGCATGCAGCTCCTCTCCATAGGGCTACTCACCCCGCCCGAAGAGGCCATGGTATGGCGAGGCCCGATGGCAAGCAAAGCCTTGCGCCAATTGCTCGGGGACACTGCTTGGGGAGCGCTGGATTATCTGCTGGTTGACTTACCTCCGGGCACGAGCGACATCCACCTGACCCTGGTGCAAGCCGTACCAGTCACCGGCGCTGTGATTGTGACTACCCCCCAGCAAGTAGCCCTGGCAGATGCGACCAAAGCTTGGGCCATGTTCCAAAAGCCTGGCATCGACGTGCCGGTGCTTGGAGTAGTAGAGAATATGGCCTACTTTACGCCGCCCGAGCTCCCTGATCATAAGTATTACCTCTTTGGCCAAGAAGGCGGCAAACACTGGGCTGCCCAGCACCAAGTACCACTTTTAGGCCAAATACCCCTGTCACAGCCCATCCGCGAAGGTAGCGATACCGGCATCCCTGCTACCCTGCAAGCCGATAATTCCCTATTTAAGCAAGTAGCCGCCACCCTAGCCCAGCAAGTAGCCATTCGCAATGCCCAGCTTGCTCCTACCCAACCCGTACCAAGAAAAAGAGTGCAATAGCCCAAACCCCTTGCCATTCCGAGCGTAGCGAGGAATCTCATGCAAAGAAGGACAATACGCAGCGATGCTTCACTCCGTTCCTCCCCTGGCGCGGAACTAAATTCCGTGTCTTTTCGTAAGATAAAACGACCTCCTTACATTCATCATTTATAACTCATCATTCATAATTCCCTCGTAGCTCTGGTACCGAGAGGCAGCGATGGCCCCTTCTTGGAGTGCCTGGCGAACAGCACAGTTGGGTTCATGCAGGTGCGTACAATTGTAAAACTTACAGCTAGCAGCCAAGCTGCGCATCTCTGGAAAATAATGGCTCAAGGCTTGCTTTTCGAGCGCATAAGGCACCAACGTTTGTATCCCCGGCGTATCCATCACAAAGGTATTAGGCGCCACTTCAAACAAAGCCGCGTAAGTAGTCGTATGCTGCCCCCGTTGCCCCGCAGCATCCACAGGCGCTACTGCCTGACTCACGGTCGGAGCGATTGTATTCAGCAAAGTAGACTTACCCACACCTGAATGGCCTGATAAGAGCGACACCTTGTCGGCCAAAAGCTGAGTAAAATCCTTGATGTTGGCTTGGGTATGGGCCGATACTGCCAGCGTCGTATAACCCAACTTGTCGTAGAGAGCCTGCGTAGTAGCCAAGGCAGTGCGATGTTGGGAGTCTAATAGATCGATTTTATTGAATACAAGGGCTGGGGGAATATCGAAAGCAGCTGCTACCACCAAAAACCGATCTATAAAAGCCAGTGGAATATCTACTGCTGCGACAATCAGCATAGCCTGATCCAGGTTGGCAGCCAGCAGCTGGCCATGGGTTTTCTTGTGGGTAGCCTGGCGGATCAGGTAGTTTTTTCGAGGCATGACAGTATGGATCACGCCGGGAGCCTGAGCCTGCCCAGGCGTAAAAGCTACTTCATCCCCTACCACCACGGGGTTGGTGAGGCGAAGCTTTTGCAGCCGTAGTTTACCCCGGAGCTGGCACGGATAGACCATGCCGTCGTGGCTTTTGACTTGGTACCACGCACCGGTGGATTGGATGACTTTGCCATGAAGCATGGGGGTTGAAGACTGCATAGTAGATCCGTGAAGATACTTCATCCCTGCCACGTTTATATCCTACTTGGGTATTCCAAAAAGTATAGGCAATTTAATGCCCCAATTTGAAGCCTATGACTCAACCGGCCAGTGCTCCGACACAACCCACTGCTAAGCTTACGAAAGACCTATACGGCCATGACCAAGTAGAAGTACTAGGGGCTCGAGAACACAATCTCAAGAACATTGACGTCACTTTTCCGCGAAACAAGCTGGTTGTCATTACCGGCATCAGTGGCAGCGGCAAATCTTCGCTGGCTTTTGATACGATCTATGCAGAAGGACAGCGGCGCTACATGGAGAGTTTTGCTGCTTATGCTCGCAGTTTCATGGGCAATATGGAGCGGCCCGACGTCGACAAGATCAATGGCCTCAGCCCCGTCATTGCCATCGAGCAAAAGTCCACCGCCCGCAATCCCCGCTCTACTGTCGGTACCACTACCGAAATCTACGACTTTCTGCGGCTCCTCTTTGCCAAAGCAGCAGACGCTTACTCCTACCTGAGTGGTCAAAAAATGACCAAACAAACCGATGAGCAAATAAAAGCCCACATTCTCCAAGCTTTTGCAGGCCAGCAGATCACCCTCCTCGCCCCTTTGGTCAAAGGTCGAAAAGGCCACTACCGCGAGCTCTTTCAGCAGATCAGTAAACTAGGGTTTAACAAAGTGAGGATTGATGGCAGCATCGAAGACTTGCGGCCCAAGATGCAAGTGGATCGCTACAAAACCCATGACATTGAAGTGGTCATTGATCGCCTCTTGGTGAGTGCTGAAGATAAGCAACGCTTGCGAGACTCATTGGCCACGGCTTGGCAGCAGGGCAAAGGCGCCATTATGATCCAAGAGGAAGCCGGGGCCATCCACTACTTCTCCCAATCGCTCATGGATGCAACTACCGGCCTTTCTTATGACGAACCGGCGCCTAATACATTCTCCTTCAACTCCCCTTATGGCGCCTGCCCTACTTGCCATGGCTTGGGAGAGCTTGTAGAGGTGAATATGGACATGCTGATGCCCGACAAAACGTTGAGCATTGGCCGTGGAGGGATTGCTCCTTTAGGGCCTTCCAGGAAGGTGATGCTCTTCAAGATGATCGACGCCCTCCTCAAAAAGTACCAATGCAATATGGATACCCCTATCCAAGACTTGCCTGAAGCAGCACTACAAGCGGTCTTGCACGGCGATGGCACAAAGGTGGAGATCGATTCGGTGAAATATCCAGGCACTACCTGGAACGTGGCCTTTGAGGGGGTCATTGCTTTCCTGACTCAACAAAAGGAAAAAGGCAAGATACCGGTAGAGACTTTTGATCACACCGTAGTATGCCCTGACTGCCAAGGAGCACGGCTCAAAAAAGAGGCACTGCATTTCAAAATTGCAGATCAAAACATTGCGGCACTGGCGGATATGGACTTGCAACAATTGGGGGCGTGGTTGGAGGGGGTAGAGGCCCAGCTGACCCCTAAACAGCAACAGATTGCTGAGGAGCTACTCAAAGAAATTCGCAAACGCGTTCGCTTTTTGTTGGATGTAGGGCTTTCCTACCTACAACTCAATCGCCCCCTCAAGACGCTATCTGGTGGCGAGGCCCAACGCATTCGACTGGCTACCCAGATCGGCACCCAGCTGGTGGGGGTCTTGTACATCATGGACGAGCCGAGTATTGGCTTACACCAACGGGATAACATGCGGCTCATCCATTCGCTCCAGGCCCTGAGAGACTTGGGCAACTCGGTGGTGGTGGTAGAGCATGACAAAGACATGATGCTGCACGCAGATTATCTTCTGGATATTGGCCCAGGTGCTGGGCAGCATGGCGGACGCGTAGTCGGGGCCGGCACACCTACGGAATTCCTGGCACAAGGCAGTACCACAGCTGCTTTCTTGCGCGGGGAGGCCCAAATAGCCCTCCCTACCCACCGCAGACAAGGGCATGAACAATCTCTCACAGTCAAAGGCTGTCGCGGCAACAACCTCCAAAATATCACGCTGCAGATTCCTCTTGGCACGTTTGTGTGCGTCACCGGCGTATCAGGCAGTGGCAAATCGAGTCTCATCCACGAAACCCTGTTTCCCATTCTACAACGGCACCTCTACAAGAGCTCTGTCACTCCTCTTACCTACGACAGCGTGGAAGGATTGGAGCATATCGACAAGGTGGTGGAAGTAGACCAAGCGCCCATTGGCCGCACGCCTCGCTCTAGCCCGGCTACTTACACCGGGATGTTTACAGACATCAGAACGTTGTTTAGCCAGCTTCCCGAGGCCAAGATCAGAGGGTATCAGCCAGGCAGGTTTTCCTTCAATGTCAAAGGCGGCCGGTGCGAGACCTGTGAAGGGGCGGGCATGAAACTAATTGAGATGGATTTCTTGCCTACCGTCCACGTTCCTTGCGAGACTTGCAAAGGCAAGCGTTATAACCGAGAAACCCTGGAAGTGAAGTACCGAGGCAAGTCGATTTCCGACGTGCTGGAGATGACGGTGAATGATGCAGTGGAATTCTTTGTCCACTATCCTAAAATTCTCCGAAAGGTCAAGACATTGGCAGAAGTAGGGCTTGGCTATATCACCCTGGGGCAACAGGCTACTACCCTATCAGGCGGCGAAGCCCAGCGAGTGAAACTCGCCACAGAGCTTTCTAAAAAAGATACGGGCAAAACGCTGTACATCTTGGACGAGCCTACCACGGGCCTTCACTTTCAAGACATCCAGCATCTTTTGGGCGTCCTCAACAAACTGGTGGACAAAGGCAACACGGTGCTGGTCATTGAGCACAACTTGGATGTGGTTAAAGTGGCGGATCACCTCATCGATATTGGGCCTGAAGGCGGCCAAGGGGGGGGCAAAATTGTCGTCGAGGGGACGCCTGAAATAGTAGCTACCCACCCTAAAAGTCACACCGGGCGTTTTCTCAAGCCAGAACTAGAGGAACGATGAATTATCAAAGATGAGTGATGAATGCAGACTTTCTTTTTGTTCGGCTGTTTTGTCTGCCTTGTCATGCTGAGTGGTAGCGAAGCATCTCTACATAATGGCGCTCTTCAAGAGAGATTCTTCACATACGTTCGGAATGATGAGTATCAGCTTTAATCTTGCTTCCTTTTTCATACCAACTCACTTCTCTGCAAGCACAGGATGACAAAGGGAGAAAGACAATGTCCCTTTCTGCGAAATGCTCCCCACCTTTACCAAGAGAGGCCGCTTGAACCAGGGGGGCTGTAGAGGCACAAGTCAAAAATACTTTCGCCACCAGTTAGGATACATGCAGGATGTTATTTTTTATATGTTGCGTTTTGTAGAGAAGAAGTAGTAGACATATATTTCGAATATGACTGAATGGGCCGAATCTTCTGTTGTGTATTTGGTTGTATAGTTCTGTCACTTTACTCTTGAACTCTAGGATGTTTTTTCCTTCCCCTAGGCTCTTCAATACTTCATACAGAGGTCGGTATACATTTAAAATGTATTGACGTGATAGGGGTTTTGGAAGTCTCTTTAAGTCTTTTATACAACTCTTTCGGGCTGACTGTGACATGAAATTCCTTCCTACTTTGCTATTCTTTTGATTATCTTTATTAAGCTTTGAATGGGAGCGTCCACGATCTCTTTGTATTGGTACGACACTAGCATTCGTAGAGACGACTGGGGAGTCTTTGGTTGACTGTAATATGGATTCCCCTCCTATGTTGCCAGCATTAGGCACTATAGCTAGGCTTTCTTCCTCGTTTTGAGGTTCTAAGGTATCTGCAATTGACCTGATGTCAAGCGGGTCTTCGGCTGGCGTAGAGTTTGTTTCTTCCTTACTGCCTTAGGAGCATGCTACCGCCATATCACCAGGTTCATCATCGGTGGCAGCTTGATTACAAACACAGCTGGTAGTGAACAAGAAGCTATGGCATAATAGTAGGACGAGGGAGTAGGTTTTGTAAGACATAATTAATAGTCAAGATCTTAGGTACTTTTCAGAGATACTTTTGTAAAGCTACAAGGAGTGCCCCTTTTGTAATTATCTTCATATACTAAATGGTCCCTTATAAATTTTCAATAACCGAATATCAATGATGATTTTTCCTGCAATAGTTTGAAAAAGAAGGATTAGTATAATACAAGAAGCTTGAATTAGGAAGGGTCTACCCAGGCTTTTTCTATACTTTTGTAGCCTGATCTTTTAACCCCTATGTCCCAAGCAACTTCCGACACCAACAGCCCGCTCCAGGCCGTTATTGCCCATGCCAAAGAATACGGCTTTCTGTATCCCTCCAGCGAAATTTATGAGGGACTGCAGGCTGTGTATGATTATGGCCCGTACGGCGCTGCGCTGAAACGCAATGTGCAAAACTTGTGGTGGCAGAGCATGACACAGCTCCACCAAAACATCGTAGGCATTGACGCCGCCATCTTTATGCATCCCCGTACGTGGCAGGCTTCGGGACATGTGGAGAGCTTTAACGATCCGATGATCGATAATAAAGACTCCAAGAAAAGGTACCGAGCAGATACTTTGATAGAAAGTCATGCGGATACGTTGGCACAAGCGGGTAACCAAAAAGCAGCGGATGAGCTCTTGCAAAACATGCACCGCTTGCTCCAAGCACAAGACCTCGCCAGCCTCTACCAGTTGATCGTCGATGCAGACATCCAATGCCCCATCTCCAAAACCAGCCACTGGACACCGGTGCGGCAGTTTAACCTCATGTTTGCCACCCAAACGGGGGCCGTAGAGGAAGCAGCCAATACGATTTATCTCCGACCAGAAACCGCTCAAGGTATTTTTGTCAACTTCTCGAACGTGCAGAAGTCTGCGCGCATGAAAGTACCTTTTGGCATTGCCCAAATCGGGAAAGCCTTCCGCAACGAAATCGTTGCGCGGCAGTTCATCTTCCGCATGCGCGAGTTTGAGCAAATGGAAATGCAGTTTTTTGTCCGGCCTGGCACAGAAACCCAATGGTTTGAATACTGGAAAGAACAGCGCCTCCAGTGGCATCGAGCCTTAGGCATTCCTCAAGAGCAGCTTAGCGTACACCCGCACGAGCAGCTGGCGCACTATGCGCAGGCAGCCGTAGACATTGAGTATGCCTTTCCTTTTGGCCACAAAGAAATCGAGGGCATTCACTCTAGAACCGATTTTGATCTGAAGCAACACGAAGCACATGCCAAGAAGAGGCTCCAGTATTTTGACCCTGAGATTAACCAAAGCTACACCCCCTACGTCATCGAGACCTCGCTAGGATGCGATCGCTTAGTGTTGGCGCTATTGTGCCAAGGGCTGATCCAGGAAGCTGTGACAGACGGTGAGTCCACCAAGGCAAGAACTTACCTCAAGCTCCCTCCTGCCATAGCGCCCGTCAAAGCAGCGATCTTGCCGCTAGTCAAAAAAGATGGATTGCCCGAAAGGGCCCAAAAGCTGCTGGAGGAACTGCGCTTAGACTTTGCGGTAGCGTATGAAGAAAGTGCTTCGATTGGGAAGCGATATGCTCGCCAAGACTTAATTGGCACGCCTTACTGCCTCACGGTAGATCACCAGACGCTGGAGGATGATACGGTGACGCTGAGAGCGCGCG
>JBCCWZ010000025.1:0-10679 GCA_039192615.1 Bacteroidota bacterium | reverse complement strand
GCTTGATGACGGCTTGATATACGCGCTGCATAAGCTCTTGGTTAATGACCAAAACAAATATATATATCGGAATAGTCATGACCAATCCGACATAGATGTTTTTGCAAGCAAGACATCAGTAGGTATTTTTTATAAAACATGACCTGGGCTAGTTCCGTACGTTGAAAAAATTCGCGGAGCGCCCTATAATGCTCATCTGAGCATGTATCTAAGCAACTTATGTTTGCCTATACCGATTGCCTCTCGCCATGTCAGGGTCCTGAAGGTAGTCAATGCTTTCATCAATATCGCCTCTGCTGACACTTAGAATAATACCTACGGCAATGCCTGTGAATAGCAAGGAGGTACCTCCCATACTGACAAAAGGCAACGGAAGTCCTGTGACAGGGCCTAACCCTACTGCTACGCCCATATTGACCATGGCTTGGAGGACGAGTGAAAAGCTGAGGCCAGCTGCCAGCAGTCCTCCATAAGCGCGGTTGCTTCGAGATACGTTACGAATGCCTCTGTAGAGTAAAGTCAGGTACAGCAACACGACGGCCACGCCGCCGATGAGGCCATATTCTTCTACCAGGATGGCATATATAAAGTCTGAGTAGGGATGGGGGAGAAAATTGCGTTGTTGGCTATTGCCTGGGCCTTTGCCATATAGCCCGCCTGTAGCAATGGCAATGTAAGACTGTTCAGTTTGGAATGATAGTTCATTGTTGGAGAAAGCTTTAAGGCGACTCACAGCCGTCTCTCCACGCTGACCTACCTGTACAGCAATGCCCCCTGCCACCAGGCCAATAGCCGTCAGCATCGCCAGATAGCGCATCGGCACCCGGCCCAGGTACATGACCAACATGCAGGTAAAAAAGAGCAGTATAGCGGCAGACAAATTGGTGAGTGCAATCAGCCCGCAAATCACGCCGCACCAGACCAGCATAGGCATCAAAGCTTCTTGCCAATCCTCAATATTGTGCTGCTGTTTGGCCAGCATGTTGGCAAGACTAGCAATGAGCGCCAGTTGAGCCAAATCAGAAGGCTGAAAGGTTTTATTAAGGACTGGAATCGTGAGCCAGCGAGAAGCCTCGTTCAGCGTTAAGCCATAGCGCCAAGCGATGAGTAGTAGAGGCACGGAAATCCAGAGCGCTAACCTCGACAAGCCTGCATAGTAGCGATAGTCGATTCTATGGGCTATCCACATCACCCCCAGGCTGCTAAGCATCAACATGGAGTGTTTAAGCAGATAATACTCTGTATTGCCTTGCATTTGCCGGTAGGCCAGAGAGCTAGCTGCACTGTAAACAGCTAAGATGCTCAAAATGGCTAGTAACATCATGATTCCCCAGATGACAGGGTCGCCTTTGAACCATTGGCTGATTTGGTGATTTATCGATTTGGCAATTGGTTGATTGTTCATTTGATGATTTGGTTATTGAGGGATTATAAATCATTCCCTGCCTTGTCATGCTGAACGGAGTGAAGCATCGCTGCATGGCGCCTGGCGAGTGAGATTCCTTGTTTCACTTGGAATGATAATCATCCTCCAAGACGGCCTGCTTAAACTGCTCGCCACGTTCCTCAAAGTTCTTGAATAAATCAAAACTAGCACAAGCGGGAGAAAGCAACACTACATCGCCTGGTTGGGCACAAGCAAGGGCCATAGATACAGCTTCTTCTACCTGCTGCGTGGTATAAATAGGGCTTACTACTTGCTGAAAAGCCTGGGTGATTTTGGTATTGTCTTTGCCCAAGCAAATCAGGGCTTTGACGTGCTTATGTACCAGCGACTGGAGCTGGGTGTAGTCATTGCCTTTATCTTGCCCTCCAGCTATCCAAATAATAGGTTGGTTAAAACTCTTCAAAGCCACCTCAGCGGCCTCCACATTAGTAGCCTTAGAATCATTGTAAAAATGCACGCCTTCCATTTCTGCCACCCACTCCATGCGATGTGGCACACCTGTGAAGGTAGCTAAGCCACGTTGAATAGTAGTCGTGTCTATCTCGAGCAGCTGGGCTACAGTAATGGCTACCAAAGCATTGAACTGATTGTGGGGGCCCTGCAGAGGGAACTGAGTATTAGCCAGCAGCGCGAGTTGCGCCCTGACTGCCTCACTGGGCTGTTTGGTCGATAGAGAGTGTTGGCGAGGTATTGCCGTGTGTTGTTGTAAGTAAGCCTGCATATTAGGATCGTCCTGGTTGTAGATAAAGTGATCCTTTGGGGTCATATTTTGTAGAATTCGAAACTTGGCCTGGATATAAGGCGCCATTTGGCCGTGGTATCGATCCAGATGGTCAGGCGTAATATTGAGCAAACACGCGATGTCGGCCTTGAACGCATACATGCCTTCTAGCTGAAAATTGCTCAACTCTAGCACATAGTAATCGTACTTTTCTTCCAATACACTTTTAGCAAAACTTTTCCCTACGTTGCCTGCCAGCCCTACATTGAGTCCAGCCGTTTTGAGTAAATGATAAGTCAAGTTGGTGGTCGTAGTCTTGCCATTAGTGCCAGTAATGCCGATTAGAAAAGCTTGCGTATAACGGCTGGCCAGTTCGATTTCGTCGATGATAGGGATGCTTGCTTTTCGGAGCGCTTGCACGATGGGTACGTGATCTGGAATACCGGGGCTTTTGACGACCTCATCAGCACTTAAAATCATTGCTGGAGAATGCTTCCCCTCTTCGAAGGCAATTCTGCGTGCTATTAGTTCTGCCTTGTAATGAGGAGCTATGGTGCCTGCATCAGAGACGAAGACTTCGAAGCCTTCGGCTTGGGCCAGTAGTGCTGCGCCCGTGCCGCTTTCGCCCGCCCCTAGTATGACCATTTTTTTCATGAGTGACTCTTTTTACTGAGCTGCTTTAAATAATGCGACAATACGACAACTAGGACGATAAAAAGAAGGAGTACAGGTTTGGAGGGCACTGCTGGCGTGGTGATGTCTTGCTGAATAATTCCTCGCTGATAGAGAAAAAGCAGAAGCAGGGTCAAGACATTATTGAAAAAATGGGCAGCAATAGGAAAAAGTAAGTCCTTAGTCCACCAATAAATGTATCCAAACAGCGCTCCTAGCAAAAAGCGAGGCACAAAGTCATAGAACTGAAGATGAATAGCGCTAAAAGCAAGCGCACTGACGGCAATAGCCCCATGAATGTTGTGTGTAATTTGATGACAAAGCTTTTGTATGATGCCCCTAAACAATAACTCTTCACCCACAGCAGGGATCATACCGATCACGAGTATGCCTACCCCCAAATCTGTCAGCGAATGAAAAGTAGTCAGCAAGTTAGTGAGGCGCTTCTGAGTAGCCTCTTGTTCCTGAACCCATGCTTCAAAAGTCCTAAGCCAGGGAGGTAGCTTGACCGCTATGTTCCACTGAATGAACCAGGTATTAACCACTATGAACGCCAAGGCCAAGCCCAAGGTAAGAAGCAGAGGAGAGGCATAACTTCGTCTCCACGTGAACAACAGCTTCTCGGCCTGGCTTGCAAAAAAGCGTAGGTAAAACAGCGGCGCTATTATAAATGCACAGCTAGCTGTCACTGCTTGAATGATCAATAGGGGCCTTCTAGTGAACAAAGTCACGTCAGTGATAGCTAGCTTTTCAGCACTGGCGTAAGCAATCCTAATTCCCAGCAGCTGCCCCCAAAAAGCACCCAGCGTCACTAAGCTCAATAATAGTACAAGACGGAGCCACGGCGATTGGTTGGGGAGTAGCGTTGTGCGAAGCATAAGTGTGCCAAACTTACGTAAAACAGAGACTGCTCGCTAACCATATAACCTATAAATTAGGGGCCAAAATGAGGCGGTAATAACGCCTCTTACACATGACTATGGTAAAAATTGGGGATATACAGTTGGGCGAATTTCCGCTGCTACTAGCGCCTATGGAAGATGTGAGTGATCCTCCTTTTCGGGCCTTGTGCAAAGAAAAAGGAGCCGACTTGATGTATACAGAGTTTATCTCTGCCGAAGGGTTGATTAGAGATGCGACCAAGAGTGTGCAAAAGCTAGACATTTACGATTATGAGCAGCCGATAGGCATTCAGATCTATGGCGAAAAGATCGAGTCGATGCGAGAAGCCGCAGCCATTGCCGAAGCCTCCGAGCCTGCGCTGATTGATATTAACTATGGCTGCCCAGTGAAAAAAATTGCCTGCCGGGGGGCTGGTGCGGGTATCCTTCTAGACCTGCCCAAGATGCAGGCCATGACGGCCGAGATTGTCAAGCGAGTTTCCTTACCTGTGACTGTCAAGACTCGTTTGGGCTGGGACGATAGTACCATTAGAATCGTCGAAGTAGCAAAAAGGTTGCAGGATGTAGGCATTCAGGCATTGACCATTCATGGCAGAACCCGAAAGCAGATGTATAAAGGAGAGGCAAATTGGGATTATATCGCGGAGGTAAAGAACCATCCTGACATCCACATTCCTATTTTTGGCAATGGCGACATTACGAGTCCTCAAAAAGCCCTGGAATACAAAAATAAGTATGGAGTGGATGGTATCATGATAGGCCGGGCTAGTATTGGCTATCCCTGGATTTTTCAGGAGATCAAACACTTTATGCAGACGGGTACAGCACTCCCGCCTCCTGATTTGCAAGAGCGCATTGCTACGGTCAGAAAGCACTTGGAACACGCCCTGGTCTGGAAAGGCGAGCGGACTGGGCTGTTCGAAATGAGAAGCTACTACACCCGCTACTTCAAGGGGATAGACGGCATCAAAGCTTATAGGTCACGCCTGGTTACTGCACCTACTCCTGCTGCCGTGGAGGAGATTTTGGAAGAAATTTCTTGTACCTTTGCGCACTAATTTCCACGGATATGCAACAAGAAAGTACCAAAAAGGGCTTTTTGGCCTGGATCCTCCTCATCGCCTTGGGCCTTATCTGGGGTAGCTCCTACATCCTGATGAAGAAAGGAGTAAAAGTGTTCTCTGCACCAGAAGTAGCTGGATTACGTATTTTTTCGGCTGCTATTTTGCTACTACCCTGGTCGGTACCTCGGCTTCGGCAGCTGAGTTGGCGGCATTATAGACTGCTATTCTTGGTAGGCCTGGTAGAGTCTTTGTTGCCTGCCTTTTTGTTTGCTCAAGCCCAGACTCAACTTGATAGTGCACTGAATGGTGTATTGAGTTCAGTAACGCCCGTCTTTACACTGCTGGTGGGTAGGGCGTGGTTTGGTCGGCCTATTGTAAAGAGTAAGCTATGGGGCGCTTTGTTGGGTGTGATGGGTACCTTTTTGTTAGTGCTTGCCGGTAAAAGCCTTGTTGGTACGGTCAATTATTATGTCTTGCTGCCTTTGCTAGCCTGTTTTTGCTATGGTCTCAATGCTAACCTGGTCAAGTATTACCTGCAGGACCTTGACGCTACTACTATTACTAGTGTCTTTTTACTGCTGATGGGGGTTATTGCTGGGGGATTTATCTTGCCTCAAACGGCTTTCTTGACTAAAATTAGAACGGTTGAAGGAGCGTACATAGCTGCGGGCTATGTATTGATCTTGGGGGCGTTCGGAACAGCCATTGCTCAACTTCTCTTTACGTATCTTGTTAAGAGCATCTCGCCAATATTTGGCAGTATGGTCGCTTTCTTGATCCCTTTGATGGCTTTGGGGTGGGGGCTGTTAGATGGTGAGGTACTGGTGTGGGGACATTACTTAGGCATAGCAATAATCTTGGCTGGAGTTTGTCTAATCAATAAGTAACCAGCAATATTCTCGTATCTTTCATTAATTTTTTGCTCAAAATGAGTAGCTATTTTAGGGGAAGCATGAAAAAATATATACTGCTAGTATGGCTATTATTGAACACTACGGTGGCACGCGCTCAGGGACGATGGGGCCTCAAATTTTCCCCTAGTATAGCTTTTAGTAAGGTGCATACAGACCCTAATAGTACTAGCTTTGTCTCAAAAGAACTTGACCTCTGGGGTAAAGGTAAAGGGGGTGTTATCTATGATCACGCCTTCCAAGACAATCACTACATAAGTACAGGACTGCTTTATTCAGTCCAGCAGTTTGCCATTGAAGACGAGGGGCCGTCGCCTAAAGTACAGGAAGCACACGAGCTACGCTATGCACAAGTACCGTTGCTCTTGAAGTTCTACACAAGCGAGATCGCCCTTGATACCCGGTTTTATGGAGTGGTTGGTGCTATAGGCCAACTTAAGGTCGACGAAAGAAATACTAAATGCAAAAAAAACCAATTGAAGCCCTTTTTCAATACATTTCGTCACTTCGGGTTAGCCGGTTTGATGGGTGCAGGTGCCGAGTACGATATAGGTTTATCCACAAGTTTTTTTGTAGGCATAAGCTACCAGTGGGGCCTAAGAAATATTATTAAGGAAGCTAATGATGCTAAGGTAATGGGCTATAGTAATCTAGTAAGCGTTGATGTCGGGATTCGATTCTGAGAAGCTTTCATGGCCCCCTATTTTCTGAAGGCTTGTGATTCGTTGAGGCATAGCCGTTCCCTGATAGGCTACCAATATTGCGCAATCCATGCCACGTAGACATTGGCTGTGAAAATATTTTACATGTACACTCCGGTTTGAGCATCCACCCCTACTTACTACGGATAGCTGATGAAGATCGCCGACATTTTATTATGTTTGCATCCCATGATCTAGGTGTGCAACCAACTCCATCTTTTTGCACCCAAAGCGCACTGTCGTACGTAGTAAAATATGAAACTATCCTCCTTTAAGTTTAACCTGCCTGCGAAGCTCATCGCCTCCCATCCTGCTGAAAACAGAGATGAAGCGCGGCTAATGGTGATTCACAAAGCTACAGGAAAAATAGAGCACAAACTTTTCAAAGATGTGCTTGACTATCTCGCCGAAGATGATACACTCATAGTGAATGATACCAAAGTATTCTCGGCGTTGCTCTATGGCAACAAAGAAAAGACAGGAGCACAAATAGAAGTCCTGTTGCTGAGAGAGTTGAGCGAGAAGCAGCGCTTATGGGATACCCTGGTTGACCCAGCCAGAAAAATTCGTGTAGGTAACAAATTGTTCTTTGGAAATGGAGAGCTGGTAGCAGAAGTCCTCGATAATACTACATCGAGAGGCAGAACACTCAAATTTCTATTTGACGGTACGACAGAAGAGCTCCATAGTATTATCGAGCAGCTAGGCCATACCCCTTTACCCAAGACACTCAAAAGAAAAGCAACCCCGGAAGACCGCAATCGTTACCAAACAGTGTATGCCCAACAAGCAGGTGCTGTAGTAGCGCCAGGTGCAGGGTTACACTTCACACCGCATTTGCTTAAACGCTTAGAGCTGAAAGGTACACATATCACCCCCATTACCTTGCATATTGGCCTAGGCACCCTCAATCCTGTAGATGTAGAGGATCTTACTAAGTACAAAGTAGACTCTGAGTTCTTTGCCATTAATGAGACAACAGCACGAGTCGTCAACCAATCCTTAGACCAAAAGAAGCAGGTGTGCGCCGTTGGCATTTCTACTGCTAAAGCCATGGAAGCCTCTGTTTCTGTAGTAGGTAGATTAAAGCCTAATCAAGAGTGGACGAATAAATTCATCTTTCCGCCCTATTCATTTAAAGTCTGCACCTCATTGATTACGAATTTTCACTTGCCAGAGACAACTCCATTGATGACAGCAGCTGCTTTTGGAGGGTATGATTTGATGATGGAGGCCTATCAAGCAGCCATCAAGGAAAAGTACCGCTTCTTTGTATACGGTGATGCCATGCTGATCCTATAGCTAGGCATTTCTGATTACAGTACAGAGGCACCTGGAGGATATAAATTCAAACCGATTATTCTAAATTTTACTCACCGTGCTACCCCAGTTTTTAGGCCCCTATCTCCCCCCACTCAATGCTTGGGCCCCAACCTCCCCAGCCAGTGGCACAGCAGCCCACCCCATGAAAACCCAGATCGATCAGCATAATCTGCCTATACATATTGCCGTCATTATGGATGGTAATGGTAGGTGGGCTACCAGGCAAGGTAAGCCAAGAGCATTCGGTCATAAAAACGCATTAACAGCTGTCAGAGAAATTGTAGAAGGTTGTGGTGAGTTAGGTATTCCTCATTTAACTTTATTTGCTTTTTCCACCGAAAATTGGGAACGGCCTCCAGCAGAAGTAGACTACCTCATGGCTATGATCACGAAAGTGATTGATAAGGAGCTGGCAGAGCTGGTACAAAAGAATGTGCGTTTAACTTTTATTGGTGATTTAAAACGCTTCCCCAAGAATTGTCAAAAGGCCATTCAAAAAGCCATGCAAGCTTCTCAACACAATCAGGGCTTACGACTAACTATTGCACTAGGTTATAGTGGAAGATGGGACTTGGTTGAGGCTGCTAAAGCTATAGCCCAAGAGGTACAGACAGGGAGCTTGGGCCTACAAGACATTGATGCTGAGTGTTTTAAGCGGTATCTTGCCACGGAAGATATGCCTGATCCGGCACTGCTTATTAGGACTAGTGGAGAGATGCGGCTCAGTAATTTTCTTCTATGGCAACTAGCTTATACCGAATTGTTCTTTACCCCTGTCCTTTGGCCTGATTTTAGAAAACATCATCTCTATGAAGCCATCTTGGCCTATCAAAAACGTGACAGAAGATTTGGTAAGAAGCTAGGTACATAAGTGTAACAAGATGAAAAAAAGTTTTTACTATACCTTCTTAATACAGCTCATCATGGGCTATATGCTGCCTACGGGAGCCCTAGCACAGCCTACGCCTCAAGGGCAGCCCCTTGAACTCGATTACGAAGCCCCTAACAGTTATTTGATCGAAGATATTCAAGTGACAGGTACCCAAGCGCTAGATAAGGAAGCCATTGTGGCCCTTGTAGGGCTCAAGATCGGTGATACTGTGTCCCTACCCGGACCTGCTATCAAGGAAGCTATTCAAGGATTGTGGAAACAGCAGCTCATCAAAGATGTCGCCATCTATGCCTCCCAAGTCAAAGAACACGGCATTATCCTCACTATTCAGATCACCGAGAGCCCCAGGCTGTCGGACTACTCCTTGGAGGGTATCAAAAGAAAAGAAAGAGAAAAGTTAATAGAGAAGCTGCCCCTCGTAAAAGGAAAAGTAGTCACCGAAGGGTTGATCAAAAAGACGAAGAAAATCATTCAAGACTACTGGATAGAAAAAGGGTACTTGTACACAGCAGTCACTATTACGTCTTTGCCCGATCCTACACAAGCTGGTCATGTTCAGCTTACCATCAAGATTGATAAGGGAGAGAACCTAAGTATTTACGCCGTTCATTTTGCAGGCAACCAACATATCAGCAGTGATGTGTTAAGAGGCCAACTACAACACCTTCGAGCAAAGCCCCGTTTTACACTCATCAAAGACATGCTCAAGCAGATGCTCACCCTGAAGCCAATCAGACAGGGAGGGATACTCTGGCGCCCCCTTAACTTTGAAGAGATCAACAACTATTGGCAGAAGCACGTCATTCTTTCCTCTTCTAAGTTCAATCCTGCTAAATTTAAGGAAGACAAAAAGCACATCATCGACTACTACCAAAGTCAAGGCTTCAGAGATGCTGCCATTGTAGACGAAGCGGTGTACCAACAAGATGATGGCCTACTCAATGTCTGGATAAAACTAGAAGAAGGAACGCAGTATCGTGTAGGAGCTATTAGATGGGTAGGCAATCATCTCTACAACGATGACACGTTGAGCCAAATATTGGGCATCCAAGAAGGAGACATCTACAACCCCTCCCTCCTTCAGCAAAAGCTTTACGGTGGTAATCCCAAGCACAAAGACATTGCTGCGCTATATATGGATAATGGCCACTTGTTTTTCCAAGCTGAGCCCGTAGAGGTAGGACTAGAAGAAGACAAGGTAGCCCTAGATATTCGCATACAAGAAGGGCCACAAGCATCTATAAACAAAGTGTCAATAGCAGGTAATACATGGACCCATGACGAGGTGATTCGGCGGGAGCTTAGAACATTGCCTGGCGATAAGTTTAACAGAGCTAAGCTACAAAGGTCCTATCGGGAACTAGTTATGCTCAATATTTTTGACCCATCAATACATCCTGACATCTTGCCTAATATTGCTGATAATACAGTAGACATCAGGTACAACGTAAAAGAAAATCCTAACATTAGGATAAATGCTACAGGAGGGGGTGCTGCGGATGATCTCAAGTTAAAAGGAAGGCTTATCCTGTTTACTAATAATTTTTCTCTAGGCAATTTATTCAGAAGGCGGCTGCCATTAGGAGCAGCACAAACTTTCGGGCTAACAGCTGAGACTGATTTCAGAGAGTACAACTTTGGATTGCAGTTTGTAGAGCCTTGGCTTGGAGGCGTTAAGCCTAGACAGTTTTATCTAAACCTAGACAAGTCTTTTGAAGGGAACAGAGTGTCGACTGGTGGAAGATTAGGCCTAAGCACTAGGCTTACCTGGCCTGTTGACTACACGGTATTGCGAGGTAATATTGCTTACTACCGCCACTATTATAAGGACTATGACCTGCTCGATGTGGGCAAGAAGTCTGCTATTGGTACTCTGAATGACTTGTCTACTGTCTTCTCGCTGGACCGTAATAGCACTGACAACCTTATATATCCCAAGGAAGGAAGTAAGCTAGAGCTACATCTTAAGTTAACCCCACCTTGGAGTTCGTTCTCTAACAGCCTTTCTTGGCCAGAAGGACATTGCTTCAAGGAGTATCATCAGTG
>JBCCWZ010000024.1:0-11346 GCA_039192615.1 Bacteroidota bacterium | reverse complement strand
GGTCGTACCGGTTTGCCAGGACAAAAATAACAACGTTACGCAAGACATTCAATATGAATAAGCAAGCCTTACGTATTTTTGCTGCAGGTAATGAAGCATTTAGGAATTATTAATGGTCATAATTCGCTAATTTAGGCACGCTATGAAGAGAGTAGCTTTCTACACCTTAGGCTGTAAACTCAATTTTTCCGAAACCTCGGCCATCAGCCGCTTATTTGAAGCGCGCGGATTTCAGAAAGTGGACTTTCAGGATGATCCTGACATCTTTGTCATTAACACTTGCTCTGTCACCGACAAAGCAGACAAAAAATGCCAGAAGATTGTCAAAGAAGCGCTACAAATTTCATCCCATGCCTTTATCATTGTCATAGGCTGCTATGCCCAGCTCAAGCCTCAGGAGATTGCCCAGATACCCGGCGTAGATGCTGTTTTAGGCGCTAGTGAAAAGTTCAGGCTCCTGGATTTAATCACTTCCTTTGAAAAAGGAAAAAAGGCAGCCGTCCATGTAAAGGCGGTCAAAGAAGCCAACACTTTCACTCCTTCTTACTCTATAGGCGATAGAACGCGCACCTTTCTCAAGGTACAAGACGGCTGTAACTACCACTGCTCGTTCTGCACCATTCCCTTAGCCCGGGGCAAAAGCCGCAGTGCGACCATTGAAAGCATCGTACAGCAAGCCCAAGAGGTCGCCCAGCAAGGTATTAAAGAGGTCGTCTTAACAGGCATTAATCTAGGGGACTATGGGATCATTGATAATCGGCGAATAAGTAATTTTTTGACCCTCGCTCAGACGCTAGACAAAAAAGAAGTAGGCATCCAGCGCTTCCGTATCTCTTCTATAGAGCCTAATCTGCTCAATGACGATATCATCCAGTTTGTAGCCCACTCAGAACGCTTCGTTCCCCACTTTCATATCCCCCTCCAGTCAGGCAGTGACAAAATCCTGAAGCGCATGCGTCGCCGCTACGAGCGCGGCTTATATGAAGACAGGGTGAATGCTATCAAGACACGCATGCCCCAGTGTAGCATTGGTGCTGATGTGATTGTGGGCTTTCCAGGAGAGACTGAAGAAGATTTTTTGGCTACTTATCACTTTTTGAATGCGCTGCCAGTGACCTACCTGCATGTCTTCCCTTATTCAGAGCGCAATAATACGCATGCTACGAGTTTAGATGGCGTAGTGCCCCAAGAAGAAAGGATCAAGCGCGCTAAAATGCTACGAATTCTCTCTGAGAAAAAGCAACGGCGCTTCTACGAAGATCATTTAGGCGGTTGGGGTACGGTGCTCTTTGAACGGGAGGAGGTGGATGGAATGATGGAGGGGTTTACAGAGAACTATATTCGGGTGACGGCGCCTTATGAAGCTAGCTTGACCAATAGTTTACAAACGGTATATCTTAAAGACATCAACGCAGCGGGCTTGGTCACTACTGATACTACAGAGAGAACACGCATGAGCTCATAAAAGTCCTCCTGGTTGCTACCGGTCTTAAGGTTCAAAAACTAAGCTTACCGTATCCTTCTCAACACGCAACTTTCCTATACCTCCATGGGGAAATGCCAAGTTAGGCGCTTCATGCCCTATAGGAAAATTAAAGGCTACTGGATAGCCATAGGGTGCCACGTGTTCTTTGATAATTTCCTTCACACTTTTGCCAAATGGATTGCTTGGCTCGTCTTTCATAGCTACCATACCGCCTATAACAAGGCCCGCTAAATGTTGGAGCTTTCCGGTGCGTTTTAGCTGTACCATCACTCTGTCTAGTGCATAAAGATGCTCATCAACCTCTTCTATAACCAGAATCTTTTTGTTGGTATCGAGGGCTGAGGGCGTCTCCAGGTTATTATAGAGAAGCGTTAAATTGCCGCCTACTACTGGCGCCGTGACGATTCCTACTCTATTCAGCTGGCTAGGAGAGGCTGTAAGCTGCGCAGTCCCTTCAAAAAGCAACGTTTTCAAGCTTGCTATGGAAGATGTGTACTGAGGCTTTAAGAAGTTTTTGAGTACTTCTCCATGGACAGAGACTATATCTAGTTGATGCAATTGGATAAGCAATGTAGTAATATCACTAAAGCCGATCACCCATTTAGGATGCTTGAGGAACTGCGTAAAATCAAGCTTATCCACAATACGTGTAGTCCCGTACCCTCCCCTTAAAGTAAAGATGGCCTTGATGGTAGGGTCATCAAAAGCCCATTGCAAATCCCCCGTTCGCTGTGCATCTGTACCTGCAAATCTGCCATCTTTTTTGTAGAGATGTTGCCCAAGTACTGCCTCTAGCCCCCATGAACGAAGCTTCTTGGTGGCTTGTGTGACAATGTTTTCCGCATCCGGCGACCAAAAGGCAGGGGCTACAATCGCTACTTTATCTCCTCTTTTTAACAGCGGTGGCTGTATAGGTAACCTATGGTTGTTTGTAGTTGAGTGCTCAACACTACTTGAGAGTCCTAGAGCAAGCATGAGCGCACTGAGAAATTTTATAATGTTCCATTTTTTATTGCTTATGTTTAGCGTCATGCCGCATCAATAGTATTTGGGGCAAATTAGGGAGGCTTAATGCTTAGGGCATACAAGGTACGTATTTAAGAATAACTTCATAGTAAAATATCATGAAGTCAAATACCGTTCATCGGTGTGCGTGGACTAAGAGAGCACCTGAGGACTATATAAGATACCATGATGAGGAATGGGGCGTGCCTGTACATGATGATACGGTTCATTTTGAGCTCCTAACCTTAGAAGGAGCACAGGCAGGGCTGAGTTGGCTCACTGTGCTTAGGAAGCGAGCGGGTTATCGCCAAGCTTTTGGGCAATTTGATGTAGAAAAAATAGCTGCGTTCGATACTACAACATGCCAACAGCTCTATAGCGATGTCCGCATCATTCGTAATCGGCTGAAAATTCAAGCGACGGTGAACAATGCGCAGTGTTTCTTGGAAATACAGGCTGCTTTCGGAAGTTTTGATCAATATATCTGGAACTTTGTAGACGGGCAGCCGCAGATCAACCACTGGAAGCATCCGCAAGAAGTTCCTACCCATACCCAACTTTCAGACCAGCTTAGCAAAAATTTGAAAAAACAAGGTTTCAAGTTTGTCGGGAGTAAAATTGTGTATGCCTATATGCAAGCAGCTGGTTTGGTAAACGACCATACTGTAGACTGTTTCAGACACCAGGAACTCAGCCATCTTTGAGTGAACAGCCACAAAAAACTATAGTATATGGCGCTAATGTCAAAGCTCGATGAAAAAAATAATTATATTTGAGTCCGTTGAAAGAGCCCATAAAACCTATCAGATATGACTACAAAAGCTAACCAATCTCAAGACAAAAAAAATAGTGACTTTGGTCTACCCGAAACTCAATTTCGACCTATGCCAGAGAGAGGGAGAAGTTGGCTTAAAATCATCACGATATTCATGGGCCTTATGCTGGTCATAGGCGGAGGCATCGTCTATTGGTGGTTGAATCATGCACCTGCCAACCCTCCCGAAAAGGCCTATACAATGCACGAGGAATACAAGAGTGAGATAGCAAAAGCAGATATAGAGCCCACAGATGATAATACATCTGCAAAGCTGGTAGAGACTAAAAAAGATGTGCGAGCACAAGAACTTGATAAAAATATCGAGGTACGAGAAGAAGAAAAACCTTTCGGCAACCAACTCGCTGAAAAGTCAGCAAAAGGCACCATCACCAAAATCAATAAGCCCCAGGACCGCTACTACATTATAGTGAGTAGTTTTATTGATGACGATCTTGCTTTTGATTATGCCAATCAACTAGCTAGTCAAGCTACTGACGTTATGCTCATCTTACCCTCTCCAGGCCAATATTTCTATCGTGTTGCTCTTGATCAAAAAGCAACCTTGTATGATGCCAACGAAAAATTAGAAGAGATCAAGGCTATCTATGGACAAAATGCATGGATACTAAAATACTAGAGAGCTGCAGCAATATTTCTTATGAATTTACTAACAACCGAGATTATCACGGCCTCGCCTTTAACAGCGCTAGGCCATAAAGAGACTGTATCTCTCTGGAACTTGCTTCTTAAAGGAGGATGGGTTATGCTGCCTATCCTGTTGCTTTCTATCCTAGCAGTGTATGCTATTCTAGAAAGACTCATTGCACTCCATAGAACCATCAACGTACCGCGTTACTGGACAGAAAGCCTTAACGCCCAGCTCATCGCAGGCAATACACAAGGCGCACAAGCGCTGTGCGAAGGAAAAAACTATGCCATAGCCAGAGTCATTCAAGCAGGAATAGAAAAACTCCAAAAACCTAGCAAAATCATTCAAGCTGCTGTAGAAAATGCAGCACAACACGAAGTACACAGGCTTGAAAAAAATCTTGCCCTGCTAGGCACCATCGCCAGCGCTGCCCCCATGCTAGGCTTTCTAGGCACTGTACTAGGCATGATTCAAGCATTCATGGCCATGGCGCAGCAAACCCAACAGATCAGCCCCAAACTCCTTTCCGGAGGCATCTATGAAGCCATGGTTACTACCGCCGCTGGTCTTGTTGTGGGCATCATTGCCAACCTTAGCTACAACTACTTTCTTACACGCATTCAAAGAGCTACCCACCGCCTCGAGCAAGAGGCCAATCAATTCATTGAAATCGTAGAAAATTATCCTACCCACTAAGCCTTTGTCACGTACCTAATGAAGCTGACCAATAAACATAAGATTGATACCCAGTTTAGCATGTCTTCGATGACAGACATTGTCTTTTTACTGCTCATCTTCTTCATGCTCACCGTCTCTTCTGTCACTAACCAGGGCCTACCCGTTGACCTCCCGCAAAGCAACAATGCAGATACGCTAACCCCACAAGTCAATGTAACTATTACTGCAGACCTCCACTACTATATCAACGAGCAAAAAATAAAAAAAGAACAACTAAAAGAGCGCCTGAAGCAAAAGCTCGACAAGAACCAACCCCTCGTGCTAGTACAGATAGACAAAAGCGTGCCCGTAGCCCACATGATTTATGTCACCGATATCGCAGCTGCCCTCCAAGCCAAAGTGTCTGTAGCTACCCAGCCCGACTGACTATGGAAACTAATAGCCACCCCGCTTCTAGCCAAAAGTTAGCCATAGGCCTATCCATCTGCCTCCACCTACTCCTACTCTTCGCAGGCTATTACATCACTGTTGGCCAGCCAGCCAGCATCAGCACCAGCTACAGCATTACCTTCACCACCATAGCAAGCCCACAACGCCCTAAAACAACCATCAAAAAACCCACATCCCCGTCAAAAAAGACCGCTACTCAAGTAAAGCCCAAACCTAAGCCCACTTCAACTACCACCCCCCCAAAGCCCCCTAAAGAAAAGGCAGTAGATAGTGAGAAGGAGCTAGAAGAAGCCCCAGCACCACAAGAACAAGAAGAGAATAAGGTTGACGAGCGGGGCTTATACCAAGCACAACCAGGTCAACAAACGAGTGCTAAGCTGGACTTGATAGGATGGATGTGGGACACGACGCCTCAGCCTCAGGATGAAACAGATGAGAGTGGAAAGATTGTTTTTGAAATTAAGATTGATGAGCTCGGTGAAGTCATTGCTGTCAAGACCCTAGAAAAAACTGTTAGCCCGCTGGTAGAAAAAATTTATAAAGATGCATTAACTGAACTCACCTTTAGTAGAACAGCGGACAACATCGCCTATGCGCCCATCTATGTAGGCAGAGTGAGCTTTATTTTGCGTACTAGATAAGCCCTCTAAAGATCAATACTGATCTTTACCTTACCACCAAGCCCCTTCTCCACCATTTCGTAAAGCGTTTTAAGCGTCAAATTGCTCCCGTCGTTCTCTACCCGTGAAATATAGGTTCGCTTTTTCTCCACCAGTTCACCAAGTTGCTGTTGCGTAAGTCGCTTTGCCTCCCGTGCCTGACGCAGTAAAAGTCCAATCTTCAAGCCTTCAGCCTCCCGTTCCAGTTGATCGCGTCTAGCTGTTCCTTGCTTGCCGTAGACCTCATCTTTGATCGTTGTCCAAGTCTTAGTTGCCATAATTTTTCGCTTTGTCTTGATAATAATTATTCATTAATCGTACTGCCCTTTCAATTTCAGCTTTTGGCGTTTTCTGCGTTTTCTTTTGGAACCCATTCAACAAAATTACTAGTCTTCCTTCATCGAAGAAGCAAAACACCCTCCAAATGTTCGACCCCAGTTGAATTCTTGCTTCATAAAGTTGATCAGTGCCCACCAAATACTTCAGATAGTGGCTAGGAATTCGTTCGAGTGTTTCAATTGCTTCGATAATTTTGAAAATTTTATCTTGAACTTTGGTTGGTTGCTCCATCAAGAATTTTTCAAAATAGTCTTTGTAAGCAATGACCTTTCGGACTTTTTCCATACGATAAAGGTAACTTAAAAGTTACTGTTAGTCAAGTTATAAAATATATGTTTGCGGCTAGTGCCATCAGGTCATTTAAATTACCAATTTACTCAAAGGCTTCAAGCTGAGGGATTAATTTACTCACAGAACTGTACCTTGCAGATTGAGCACCATAACATGAGCCTGCAGGACTCCTTTGTCGTTGACTCAGAAAGACAAAGCAAAAAAGCCACCATTAATTCATCCCATGCTTTTAATCATTCATAACTTATAATTTCTTCTTAGTCCATCCATGACACCACTAGCAGCACTCCAACAATACTGGGGTCATTCCACCTTTCGTCCGCTGCAGCAAGAAATTATCCAAGCAGTGCTGGCAGACAAAGACGTATTAGCCCTCCTACCCACTGGCGGCGGCAAATCCATCTGCTTTCAAATTCCCACCCTTATCCGCCCAGGCCTATGCCTCGTCGTGTCCCCCCTGATTGCCCTGATGAAAGACCAAGTAGATCAACTGAAGCAAAGAGGCATCGCTGCTGAAGCCGTATTTTCAGGTATGCAGCCTCGTGAAATCGACTCAGTGTTGGACAACTGCATCTATGGCCAGGTTAAATTTTTATATGTCTCCCCCGAGCGCCTCAAAACCGAACTACTGCAAGAACGGGTCAAGAAAATGCAGGTCAGCCTATTGGCAGTAGATGAAGCCCACTGCATCTCGCAATGGGGCTATGATTTTAGACCGGCTTACCTAGAGATTGCAGCTTTTAAAGCATTGCTTCCCAATGCCAATACCATTGCCCTTACGGCCACCGCTACGCCCCAGGTGCAGCAAGACATCCAGGATAAACTCCAGTTTCGCCACACGGCCCACTTTCAAAAGAGCTTTGCCCGGAATAACCTTGCCTATGTAGTACGCAAGACAGAAGACAAAGACCAGCAGCTCCTGAACATCCTACGCCAGGTGCCAGGCACGGCCATTGTCTATGTCAACACCCGCAAAAAAACCCAAACAATAGCTCAGATACTTCAAAGAAGTGGCCTACAAGCCACGGCCTACCATGCAGGGCTCTCTACACAAGTACGAGAAGAGCGTCAAGAGGCTTGGCTTAAGGGCACCACGCGGGTGATGGTAGCTACTAATGCATTTGGCATGGGTATTGACAAGCCCAACGTGCGCTCGGTTATTCACTTAGATCTGCCTACTACCTTAGAGGCTTACTACCAAGAGGCCGGCCGGTCAGGCCGCGACGAAAAAAAGGCTTATGCGATTGTTTTGTATGATGAACAGGACGTTGCCCTGCTGTTAGAAAGTATCCGCGTAGCCCATCCTACCCTGGCACAGATAAAAAGAGTCTACCAGTGCTTGGCCAACTATTACCAAGTGGCTGTGGGTAGTCATGATATGGTAACGTATGATTTTGATTGGGAAGGCTTTGTGCACACCTATGGGCTACCAGCACAAACAAGCTACCATGCCCTAAAGATTCTAGAGCGGGAAGGGCTCATTCAACTGAACGAGATTTTCTTTCAGCCTGCACAAGTATACATCGATACGCCTCCCCAAGCATTGTATGCCTTTCAGGTAGCCCAGGCTGCTTATGATCCACTGATTAAGGCCCTGCTACGCCTCTATGGGGGCGATCTTTTCTCTGCTGTAGGCAACATATCGGTACAGCGCCTCGCCCATCTCCTTAACACCACGCCCCAAGCAGTCCACAAGCAGCTACAAGCGCTGGATCAACAGGCAGTCCTCCAGTACTACCCCCAAAAAGACCAGCCGCAGCTTACCTTTACTACTGCGCGCCATCCTGCTGACAAACTCCCGTTAGACACCGCATCGCTGCAGCAAAAGGCCACCATTGCCACAGAAAAAGCCCAAGCTGTAGTTCACTACACCACCCATCAGCACCACTGCCGGGCGCAGTTGCTACTCGCCTACTTTGGAGAAGAAACAGACCAACGGTGTGGGCAATGTGATGTATGCCTCGAAAAACAAAAGCATGGGCTCACAGAGGCAGCCTACCAAAAATACAGAGTAGGAGTGTTGCAGGGCTTGCAAGCAGGGCCGCAGGACTTGAAGCAACTCGTAGCTAGCAACGAGCTCAATGCAGAGTCCAGTGTTTTGGCTACTATTCGCCAAATGCTTGACCAGAGAGAAGTAATTTATGACGAAGCGGGGAGGATAGCACTTAAAAAAGCGCCTACTGGTTAGCAGTCCATTTTTAGTCTTTTTCTTTTGTTATTGTGTTTCTTTTGTCTTGGGTTTACAACTCAGGACAAAATAGTTTTAAGGAATCTGATGTAACACCAAAGTTGTCACTCCCGTGAAAATGGGAATCCACGCTACCTGCAAGTATTGTTGGCCTACT
Organism: Bacteroidota bacterium; assembly: GCA_039192615.1. Lineage (GTDB taxonomy): Bacteria > Bacteroidota > Bacteroidia > Cytophagales > Amoebophilaceae > UBA8403. The sequence goes on along the minus strand of JBCCWZ010000024.1, from coordinate 2,627 downwards.
TTCTTCATCAGGGTTTCTAGCCCGATGGGTGCCCGCTTTCGCGAGCATGACAAAGCAAGGCTATTTTTCTATCTAGGCATACTCAAAAACATAACTAATAATCCATCACTCATCATTGTCCTGCAAGGCTTGTACCCCTGGGAGAGGTTCCCCGCCTAAGTACGCCAGGAGCGCCCCTCCCCCCGTAGATACGTATGAAACTTGGCTAGCATAACCCAAGCCTTTGATAGCAGCTGCAGAGTCTCCTCCTCCAATCAACGAAAAGGCTCCTTGATGGGTAGCCTTGGCTACGGCGGCGGCCACGGCTTGGGTACCTTGCCGAAAAGCAGGCTTTTCAAACACACCAATAGGGCCACACCACAAAATTGTTTGGGCAGCCTGGAGCTGGGCAGCAAAAGCTTGTTGTGCTTGAGGGCCTATGTCCAAAGCTAGCCAATCAGTAGGCACTACTCCTCCAGGTACGACCTGTTGCTCAGTCCCGGTTTCTATACTAGGCGCTACTACTACGTCGGCAGGCAAAACCAGCCGCACCCCCTTTTGCTGAGCTTGCTGGATTAGTTGCTGGGCGCGTTTTACTTGATCGTTCTCTACCAAAGAAGCGCCTAGCTGGCCACCTAAGGCTTTTTGAAAAGTATTAGCTACTCCACCCCCCAACAGCAAGCTATCTACTCGATTGATCAACTGCTCCAAAGGCTTGATTTTGTCTGAAATCTTAGCGCCCCCTATAATGGCCACTAGTGGACGCGCATGCGCATGCAAAACCTTGTCAGCACTAGCAAGCTCCTGGTGCATCAAGTATCCAGCTAGCTTGTCATGAAAGTGGTGCGCTACCCCGACTGTAGAAGCATGGGCCCGATGGGCGGTACCAAAAGCATCATTGACATAGACATCTCCCCATACTGCCAACGCGCGGGCCAGATCAGGGTCGCTGGTGGTCTCACCTGCCTGAAACCGTACGTTCTCTAGGAGGAGCACTTCTCCAGGTCTTAGTTGCTGTACTTGTGCTTGGGTAGCAGGGCCTACACAGCTAGGGGCAAACTTCACAGGCGTGCCTATGGCTCGACTCAGCGGGGCTACGAGATGGCTCAGAGAAAAACGTTCCTCGTACCCAGCCTGGGGCCTGCCCAGGTGCGACAGCAAAACTGCGGCTCCGCCCTGATCCAGTACTTGCCGGATTGTAGGGATAGCTCCTTGTAGGCGGGTATCATCTACCACCTCCCCTTGTTCATTCAAAGGCACATTCAAGTCTACCCGGATGAGAGCCTTTTTATGCTTAAAGTTGTAGTCCTGTACGTGGCGCAACGCAAACATTTCTTTATTTGGTTATTGAATTATTTGGTGATTAGCTGATTTGGCGACTGGTTGATGAACGTATTGGATTAATAAATGGCTCAATCTATCCATTGACTGGATGCTTTTTTCAGCCGGTCATTGATAGCCCGACCTATCCCTGTATCGGGTACAGGGGCCGCTAAGATAGTGTTTACAGGCAGTGCATCCAGGGTTCTCAGGGCGGCAAAAAGGTTCTGTGCTGCTTCCTCGAGACTGCCCGTAGAAGAAAGTACCACTTGGCGGTCAGGAGCTATGCTTGGATGGAGCTGTTGAAAGGCGAGGAGCCCTATGGTTTGCTGGTCATATTGAGCCAGGAGGGTAGCTATAGGGCCTACGATCAGGGGGGTGCGGGGGGCATAGTGGCTCTCCAGCATGCCGGGTGCTTGGGGATGGTGATGGGCTTGTTGGGCCACTTGCACAGGCCCAATGGTTTGTTCGATCGCTTCAAGACTCGCGCCGCCTAGGCGGTAAATAACAGGGTGCCCTCTTTCAAAGCCTACAATGGTGGACTCCACACCTATGGTACAGGCACCGCCTGCTAAGATGTAGGGTATTTTGCCACCTAGCTGTTCCTGCACATGCTGTGGGGTGGTAGGGCTGATGTAGCCAAAGGGGTTGGCGCTCGGGGCAGCCAAAGGAAAGGCAAGTTGCTGGAGTAGCTGGCGTGTTAAGGGATGTTGGGGAATTCTCACGCCTACGGTAGGAAGCCCAGCGGTGACTAGGTCGGGAATGATAGGCTGCTTCTCTAGCACCAGGGTCATAGGGCCAGGCCAAAAGCGCTCGGCTAGTTGTATGGCTTGGGGGGGCAGGTATTTTACAAAGCCTCGTATTTGCTGGAGGTTACTGGCATGCACAATCAGGGGATCAAAACTGGGACGTTGCTTGACGTGAAATATTTTTAATACGGCGGCTTCATCATAAGCATTGCCGGCCAAGCCATAAACGGTTTCTGTAGGCACGGCCACGACCTCGCCGGCTGCTAGTAGCTGCTGTGCACGATGTATGTCGGTAGCAATGGTAGTCACTTGGGTAGGCTAAGTAAGCAGCTAGGTACTTTTTTTGGCAAAAGGTTTAACTTATCTATATTGAGCAGCAAAATTAAACCCTAAAGTTGTGAGTCAAAAAACAAAATTGATGCTGCGTCTTTTTGCTGTGATAATTGTATTGTTAACGTTAGGTATGCATCTTAAATTTGTAATTATTCCAGCTTTGAGCGCTTATAAATTTTGGCTTGTGGTCGGTGCTTTCACCTTATTATTCATCACCGGATAATCAAAACGCTCGCTAAATAGCTT
>JBCCWZ010000023.1:0-11612 GCA_039192615.1 Bacteroidota bacterium | reverse complement strand
GCTACTTTTTACACTCCTACTATGAGTGTACATGATAATACAACAAGTAAGGCCGAACTCGAGAAGATTGCTGAAGAGGTCATGGAAAAACTTAAGGACCAAAATATTCTAATCATTATAGGAGGAAGCGAGGCGAATAGTGTATTAGGCAAGGAAATCATTTTCAGACATTTTTCTCAAGGCTACTTAGACCATAGAAATTACAACCTCCTATATAAGACTTTTGGGGATCTTCCAGAATATATAGCGGTACATCTTTTATTAATATTACGAGGTATTCATGTGCCTTTAGATGACATAGCGTCTTACATTCAAGTAATCAATACTAAGCATGGATATAACGCTATACGATCTGAAGATATAGTTTGGGCCTCTTCGGTCTTCTGGCTGAATCCTATTCTCTACCGCTCTATCGAGTCTTTCTATACCTATCTTTTTTGGGGCCAAACCCAAAGCCCTATTCCGCATTTCTCCGTGGGCGAAGCGCGCTATATGCCGCTCATTCGGATGGGACTCACTCCCTTCGGGTTAACATATTACCTAGACAACTATGTAAGCTATCAAGCGCGCACTTTCTTGGCTAGCTTCCAGCTAGGCAGCTCTCCTTTTTACACGCGCCCCTACGGCGGCTTGCAGCTTAGAACAGACCGGCTCTGGTCTTACCAGGATTTTTACCGTCTCGGCGTAGAAGCCCACATATGGCACCAACCCAAGCTTCTAATGCAACCCAACGATACGGTAGAAGACAAGAATTACTGGGGCGGGTTGTTGGGCCTTGACAACCAATTCAGAGTCAGCGAGCATTTCTCTCTCAACGCTACTGTGCTGTATAAAACACCGGGCTTTGTAGAAGGTGTAGAAGCTGCAGGGGGCCTCCTATGGCGGGCAGGCTTGACGCTGCACTACTAAGGACTACCTCCTGGTTCTTAAAGTAAGGCTCTTTGCTACTATAGTACTCGTGGCCTAGTCTTTTTTTATTCAGCCCAAGCTGTAATTTTGGCAGTAGTTCAGCCTTTATATCCGCCTCACATCCCATCCAGGCGAGTGATAAAAATGCCCACGCCTACTTTTGGCACAGTATGTGATAGAGATTAAGGATAGATGTTGAAAAACAATTTTTTAACCCTAAAAACGTGAATCAATTATGAGCAACGTCAATATCAAACCTTTAGCAGACCGGGTGTTAGTAGCGCCTGCCCCTGCCGAAGAAAAAACAGCCAGTGGTATCATCATTCCTGACACCGCCAAAGAAAAGCCCCAAAAAGGCCAAGTAGTGGCTGCAGGGCCCGGTAAGAAAGATGAGCCCATGACGGTGAAGGTAGGTGATCACGTCCTGTATGGTAAATACGGTGGTACAGAAATCACTGTTGACGGTGCTGACTACATGATCATGCGCGAGTCAGACATATACGCCATTGTATAGCCTATCGACACTTTTTAGATACAACCTTAACTCAAAAACACGATTAAAATGGCAAAAACTATCCTATTTGATTCAGAAGCGCGCGAAAAGCTGAAAAAAGGGGTCGACACCATGGCCAATGCCGTCAAAGTCACCCTCGGACCCAAAGGCCGGAACGTTATTCTAGACAAAAAATTTGGTGCTCCTGGCGTCACGAAAGATGGCGTCTCTGTTGCCAAAGAAATTGACCTCAAAGAGCCTGTAGAAAACATGGGAGCCCAGCTCGTCAAAGAAGTGGCTTCCAAAACCGCCGACGGCGCCGGTGACGGTACGACGACGGCGACACTCCTAGCCCAGTCTATTTTTACCCACGGCCTCAAAAACGTAGCGGCAGGCGCTAATCCTATGGACTTGAAGCGTGGCATTGACAAGGCCATCGCAGCCGTGGTAGCACAGCTCAAGCAAAACTCTAAGCCTATCAGTGGCTCCAAAGAAATAGAGCAAGTGGCTACGATCTCTGCCAACAATGACAGCATGATTGGCCAGATGATTGCCGATGCCATGGACAAAGTGGGCAAAGACGGTGTCATCACCGTAGAAGAAGCCAAAGGCACCGAAACCGAAGTAAAAGTAGTAGAAGGAATGGAGTTCGACCGCGGCTATCTTTCTCCCTACTTTGTGACCAACACAGAGAAAATGGAGACTGAGCTAGAGAGCCCTTACATCCTCATTTGTGAGAAGAAAATCTCCTCTATGAAAGAGTTGCTCCCAGTGCTCGAAGGCGTATCGCAGACCGGCAAGCCCCTCTTGATCCTTGCCGAAGATGTAGACGGCGAAGCCCTGGCCACGCTGGTAGTCAACAAAATACGCGGCGCCCTGAAAGTAGCAGCGGTAAAAGCCCCAGGTTTTGGCGACCGAAGAAAGGCCATGCTAGAAGACATCGCCGTGCTGACTGGCGGCACAGTAATCTCTGAAGAAAGAGGCTATAAGCTAGAAAATGCGACGTTGGATTACTTGGGTACGGCTGAAAAGGTGAACATTGACAAAGAGAATACCGTCATTGTCAACGGCAGTGGTAACAAAGCAGACATCCAAGCCCGCGTGAACCAGCTCAAAGCACAAATTGAGAGCACTACTTCAGACTATGACAAGGAAAAACTCCAAGAGCGTCTGGCCAAACTCGCCGGCGGCGTAGCCATCCTCTACATTGGTGCAGCCACAGAAGTAGAAATGAAGGAAAAGAAAGACCGCGTAGACGATGCCCTGCATGCCACCCGAGCAGCCGTACAAGAAGGCATTGTGCCTGGTGGTGGTGTAGCTCTGCTGCGTACCATGGCAGCTCTAGAAGGCATTCAGGTAGACAATGATGACCAAGCCACGGGCATAGCGATTGTTAAAGCAGCGCTAGAAGCCCCGTTGAGAACCATCGTTGCCAACGCCGGTGGAGAAGGCTCTATCATTCTGCAGAAAGTCAAAGAAGGCAAAGACGATTACGGATACAATGCCCGAACAGATGAATTTGAGCATCTGTACAAGGCGGGCGTGATTGATCCTACCAAAGTCACTAGGCTAGCCCTAGAAAACGCGGCGTCTATTGCTTCCCTGCTCTTGACAACCGAATGTGTCGTCGCTGAGGAGCCCGAAGACGAAAAAGCAGCCCCAGCAGTTCCCCCAATGGGCGGCGGCATGGGCGGCATGATGTAATCCCAGCGTGCCACGCAACCCAACCCGGGCCCACAGGCCCGGGTTTTTTTATGCCCAGGCACTAAAAATGAAAAGCCGTATCCTACAGCTACTTATCTTCCAGCTGACAGCTTATTCAATACCACGGCTTCCTCATGAGGTCAGTAGGAGCAAAATGGAATACTACACTGCTAAACGGTCTTTGTTATGACAGTGAAACGTAATACAGAGACGATCCATAGTAAAACAACGAACTAAAACACGTATCTTACGCGTTATCAGGAAAGACTATTGAACGCTGATGGGAAGAATCATTGCCATTGCTAACCAAAAAGGCGGAGTAGGTAAAACAACTACTGCGATCAATCTGGCAGCCAGTTTAGCTATATTGGAGCATAAGACCCTCCTCGTAGACGTTGACCCCCAAGCCAATGCTACTTCTGGGGTAGGACTTGACCCCCAAAAAGTCACCAAAAGCATTTACGAGTGCATGGTCAACACCGCTGAGCCCCAAGACGTGGTGCAAAAGACGGCCATTCAGCACCTAGATATCATCCCCTCTCACATCAACCTCGTAGGCGCCGAGGTTGAGATGATTAACTTTGAAAGGCGAGAAGAAAAAATGCGCACAGCTTTGGCGCAGCTCAAGGAAGATTATGCATACATCATCATCGACTGTGCTCCTTCCCTCGGCCTGATTACTATCAATGCCTTGACTGCTGCCGATGCACTGCTTATCCCAGTTCAGTGCGAGTACTTTGCACTAGAAGGATTAGGCAAGCTCTTGAATACCACCAAGATCATTCAGTCTCGACTCAATCCCAACCTAGAGATTGAGGGCATCCTCTTGGCCATGTATGATTCTAGGCTCCGCCTTTCTAACCAGATCGTAGACGAAGTCAAGACCCACTTTCAGCAAATGGTATTTGAGACGATCATCCCCAGAAATGTCAAGCTCAGCGAAGCGCCCAGCTTTGGCCAGCCTGCTATCCTGTACGATGGAGAAAGTAAAGGCGCCATTAGCTACCTTAACCTCGCCCGAGAAATTATCAACAAGCAAGCCGAAGTAGGTGGTCCCCGGTAGTATGAATACAAACAAAAAACCACCGCGCAAAAGTGCACTCGGTAGAGGGCTCAATGCCTTGCTCAAAGACTCTCCCTTTTTATCTGAAAAAGAGGGAAGCAACCCCATCCAAGAAATCCCCGTCGAACAAATCCAAGTCAACCCTTTTCAGCCCAGAAAAGACTTCGACGCCACGGCCCTACAAGAGCTGAGCGAATCCATTCGGCTACATGGCATCATCCAGCCCCTCACTGTCCGGCAGTTAGCCCCCTCCAGCTATCAACTCATTGCCGGCGAGCGGCGACTACAAGCCGCTAAGCTTGCTCACCTCCAACAAGTGCCCGTCTACATTCGCAGAGCAGATGACCAGCAGATGCTAGAAATGGCACTGATAGAGAATATCCAACGCGAAAACCTGAACCCGATTGAAATTGCGCTGAGTTACCAACGCCTCTTGACCGAGTGCCAAATAAAACAAGAAACATTAGGAGATAGGGTAGGCAAGAACAGGACGACTGTGAACAATTACCTGCGGTTACTCAAGCTACCGCCTGACATTCAGATTGCTTTGCGCGACCAAAAAATTAGCATGGGCCACGCCAGAGCACTCATCAATGTAGAAGCTGTAGAAGCCCAACTGGGCCTTTTCCAAGAAATCATTGACAAAGACCTCTCTGTACGCAACGTAGAAGCCCTAGTCAGGGCCTTGTCCCAAAGCAAAGCCCCCCCAACTGCCCCCGCTAAAAAAGTAGCGACAAAGCTGAAGCACACGGCAAAAGAAGCTAGCACCCAGCTAGCTACGCGCCTAAAAACCCCCGTAAAAATCAAGGTTAGTAACCAAGAAACAGGCGAAATTAAGATTGCTTTTACTAACGCCCAGGAGTTGGATAGAATCCTGAAAATACTAGGAGGAAAGTAATGGCTAGGCGATGGATTTTTTTTCTAGTGATAGGGCTAGGCTTCGGTCATACGCCAGCCGCCTGGGCTATCCAACCCCAACCAACCCCTGTCAGTAAGTCCACCTCAGTACAAAGCAATGAAGAGACCCCTATAGCACCTGCAACTCAAACGCCCCCAACAGAATCGTTGGGAGCGCTACCAGAAGCAAAAGAAACTTTGCCCGGCGCTGTAGAGGAGCCAGCAGCTCCCTTAGCACAAAGCAAAATCAAGCAACTTCGCCAGATAACGGAAGAAATGACTACGCAACGTGCCTGGATCTACTCGGCAATCGTACCCGGCTGGGGGCAGCTTTATAACCGACATTACTGGAAGGTGCCAGCTATGTATGCCGTATTTGCTGGGCTGGGCTGGGGGGCTATTTACAATCACCAAGAATATATCGAAGCCAAAAAAGCGTGTGGCGGCAATGAAGGCAGCTATCAACTTAGGAATGATGTGCATGGCAGCAGAAGAACCCGCGATATCTTTTGCATATTTATGGGCCTTTTGTACGCTGCCAACATTTTTGATGCCTACATAGGGGCCAGCCTGAAAACCTTTAATCTGTCTGATGACATCAGTGTGGAAGTACAACCTAATCTCATTCCTACTGCCCAAGCTGCGCCTACTGCAGGGCTTAGCCTGACCTTTAAGTTTTGAGTAATGCGGATACTATTGATTGGTTATGGAAAGATGGGCCAGGCCATTGCGCAAGTGGCCCTACAAAGAGGCCATCAGATTGCCCATAAGATAGACCGAGACAACAGAGCTTCGCTCGCTACTATCGACCCCTCAACTGTTGATGTGGCCCTAGAATTCAGCCAACCCGAAGCCGCCTATGACAACATTTACCAATGCCTGGCCCAAGGTATTCCCGTTATTGCAGGTACTACAGGCTGGCTGGCAAAGAAAGAAACACTCGATGCCTACTGCCAAGCCCAAAAAGGAACTTTCTTCTACGCCTCTAACTTCAGTATAGGCATGAACATTTTTTTCAAGGTCAATGCGTTCCTGGCCAAGCTCATGAACCAACGCCCTGAGTATGGGGTAGCGATAGAAGAGATACACCATGTGGCAAAGAAAGACGCTCCGAGCGGTACCGCTATCACCCTGGCAGAAGGCATTATTGAAAACCTGCACCGCAAAAAAAGCTGGGCACTGGCCCCTGTCAAGCAAGTAGATGCCCTAGAGATTGTAGCCCAAAGAGAAAAAGAAGTGCCCGGCACACATACTGTTACCTATACAGCCCCTCTAGACACCCTGACACTCCAACATACTGCCCATAGCCGTGCAGGATTTGCCCTGGGAGCTGTGTTGGTAGCAGAATGGATCCAAAACAAGCAAGGTAACTTGGGCATGACAGACTTTCTTCAACTAGCCGATTAATCATGCTACCCAACGCAATGAATGCTGCTAAAAAAGCAGTCCCTAAAAAAAACTCCAAGGCCCGCGAATGGCTCAAAGAAGTAGGACTTACCGTGCTTGTCTTCATGCTGATCCACTGGCTCTTGGTACAAGTCTTTACCATTCCCAGCTCTTCAATGGAACAAACCTTGCTCACCGGCGACTTTCTGCTTGTCAGCAAACTCCACTACGGAGCGCGCACGCCTAAAACGCCGCTAAAAATACCTTTGACTCACCAAACCATAGGTAGCACTAACATTCCTGCCTACCTCGACTGGATTCAACTGCCCCAGTACCGGCTTCCCGGCTTTTCCCGGGTCAAGCGGGGCGATCAGGTCGTTTTTAACTATCCGATGGAGTTAGACAGACCTACCGATTTGCGTACCTACTTCATCAAACGCTGCGTGGCCCTGCCCGGCGATGTGCTCCAAATCAAGGATGCTCAAATTTATATTAACGAATCCCCCCAGCCTCAGTACCCAGGGCTGCAATACGGCTACTACCTCAAAACCACCACCCAGCTTCCCAAGCGTTTCTTCAACAAACACGCTATTCGCGAATACAAGTCTATACCAGGAGGCTACTTGATCTATACTACCCCTGCCACGGCCACCCAGCTGGCACAAATACAACTCATCGATCACGTAGAGCAAGTTATCATGCCTATGGGTATAGGCATGCCAGAGATTTACGCTAGCAGCCCTACAATGCCCTGGAATATAGACCAATTTGGGCCCCTTACTGTACCTGCTAAAGGGGCGACTATTCCTATCAACAAACAAACTTTGGCCCAGTACGAGCGGGTGATTACTTACCACGAAGGGCACCAAGAGGTGAAAATTGATAACAACCAGCTTTGGATTAATGGCGAGCAGATAGCCACTTATACCTTTCGGCAAAATTATTACTTCATGATGGGCGATAACCGCCATAACTCTCAAGACTCTCGTTGCTGGAGTTTTGTACCGGAAGATCACCTTGTGGGCAAGGCCGTTTTTGTCTTATTTTCGCTTGATCCTGATCAGCGATGGTTGCGAAAAATAAGATGGAGGCGTTTATTGCGGCCCATTCATTGAGCCATTAAAGCATACAAGCAAGCCAGCTTATCGCCTTGGGGTACCCCAGGGAGGAAAGTCCGGGCAACACAGAGCACCCTACTTCCTAACAGGAAGGCACCTGGTCTTAAAGCCAGGTGACAGCCAGTGCCACAGAAAACAAACCGCTTTGCCTCCGGCAGAGTAAGGGTGAAAAGGTGGAGTAAGTGCCCACCGCTTTGCTGGTGACAGCAAAGGCATGGTAAACCTTAGGGGTTGAAAGGCCAAATAAGTACCGCTGCTCCCCTCAGGGAGCCCCCAGTAGCTCGCTGGTGTTGCACCCGTTGCAAGGCAGTATGGGTAGGCTGATCGAGGCGGGGAGTGATCCTCGTCCCAGATAAATGATAAGCGTGCTAGCCTTGGGGCTGGCATACAGAACCCGGCTTATAGGCTTGCTTGTTATTTGATGATGGGGTGATTGCATGATTTTTTGCTCTATCCTGCGAAGCGAAAGGCCAACCCCATGCTCTCCTGAATCAAAAGATGAAGAAGTAGGCCAAATTTCAAAATGAAAAAATCAACCAGTCAACCAATCAACCAATCGTCCAATGTCCTGCGCGACTACCGCCTGGCCTGCGAAAGCCGTGCTGCGAGCCTCCTCGGTCGCAAAGAAGTATTCATGGGCAAGGCCAAGTTTGGCATCTTTGGCGACGGCAAAGAAGTAGCCCAGCTCGCTATGGCTAAGGTTTTTCAGCCGGGCGACTTTCGCTCGGGCTATTACCGCGACCAGACTTTTATGATGGCCATTGGGGCACTGACTATCCAGCAGTACTTTGCCCAGCTTTACGCCCACGCGTCGGTAACGGCAGACCCTGCCTCGGCTGGTAGGATGATGAACAGCCATTTTGCTACCCGTTTGCTCGACGAGCAAGGACAATGGAAAAAGCTAGTCCAGCACAAAAATGTAGCAGCCGACCTTTCGCCCACGGCCGCCCAGATACCCCGCCTCGTCGGCCTTGCCTACGCCTCCAAGCTCTACCGAGAAAATCCCCAACTAGCCGCCTTGCAAGATTTCTCCCACCAAGGCCATGAAATTGCTTTTGGAACTATTGGCAACGCCTCTACCTCAGAGGGCATGTTTTTTGAAACCATCAATGCCGCAGGCGTGCTGCAAGTCCCCCTACTGGTGTCTGTTTGGGACGATGACTATGGCATTTCAGTACCACAAAGCTACCACACCACCAAAGAAAGCATTTCCAAAGCACTCAGTGGCTTTCAGCGTACCGCCCACGAACAGGGCTATGAAATTTTTACAGCCAAAGGATGGGACTATGTTGGCCTGTGTGCCGTCTATGAAAAAGCAGCCCAACTCTGCCGCCAAGAGCACATACCTGTCTTGATCCATGTCCAAGAAATGACCCAACCCCAAGGCCACTCCACCTCAGGCTCGCACGAACGCTACAAATCACAAGAGCGGCTGGCCTGGGAAGCTGAGTATGATTGTATCAAGCAAATGCGGACATGGATTTTGGCCCAAAACTTGGCTACCGCCGCGCAGCTAGCCACCATCGAGCAAGAGGCCCAACAGGAAGCACAGCAACAAAAAAATGCTGCCTGGCAGGCTTTTCAAGCAGAAATAAAACAAGAACACACCCAAGTTGTCCATTTGCTACAGGAAGTAGAGACCGCTACAAGACAATCTTTGGCGGCCGTCTTGGAAACGCTGCAGGCAGTGCGTCAGCCTATGAGGCACCACACCATGCAAGCCGTGAAGCAAACCTTGTACTTGCTCAGAGACGCTCCTTACTTAACCAAAAAACCGTTACTGGCCTGGCTGCACCGCGCTAACCAAGCGAACCAAATCCGCTTTAACTCCCACCTGTACAGCGAATCGCCACAAGCAACGCTGAAGGTACCCGAAGTGCCTGCCATCATCGCCCCTGACGCGCCCCAGGTAGATGGCCGCGAAATATTACAAGCCTGCTTTGATGCTATGCTCCAGCGCGATCCGCGGGTATTTGCTATTGGGGAAGATGTAGGCCACATCGGCGATGTGAACCAAGCTTTTGCGGGCTTGCAAAAAAAATATGGAATGCTACGCGTTACCGATACAGGTATTCGCGAGTGTACAATCCTTGGGCAAGGCATTGGGGTTGCTATGCGGGGGCTGCGGCCAATAGTAGAAATACAATACCTCGATTACTTGCCTTATGCGTTGCAGCTCATGATGGATGACTTGGCTACTTTGCGGTACCGGACGGCAGGCGGGCAAAAGGCCCCTGTGATCATCCGAACGCGTGGACACCGACTCGAGGGCATTTGGCATTCAGGCTCTTATTTGGCTGGTATCATCCACAACATTCGGGGAATCTACGTGCTGGTACCCCGCAACATGACGCAGGCGGCAGGCTTTTATAATACATTGCTTCAAGGAGACGATCCTGCGTTGCTGATTGAGTGTTTGAATGGCTATCGCCTGAAGGAAGCCATGCCCGGCAATATCGACACTTTTACTTTACCACTGGGCCGGCCAGAGATCATCCGTGCAGGTACTGACGTAACCATTGTCACATACGGAGCCATGTGCCGCCTAGTGCTCGAGGCGGCCGAGACATTGGCCCAGCTGGGGATTGATTGTGAGGTGATCGATGTGCAGACTTTGTTGCCTTTTGACTTACAGCACTCGATTGTAGCTTCTTTGCAGAAGACCAACCGGCTTGTCTTGGCAGATGAGGATGTACCCGGGGGCACAACGGCCTATATGCTCCAAAAGGTGTTAGAAGAGCAAGGAGGGTATCGCTATCTGGATGCTGCCCCCATCACAATCACCAGCCAGGAGCATCGTCCGGCCTACGCCGATGATGGTAATTATTTCTCCAAACCGAATGTAGAGGGGGTCGTTGACAAGGTGTATGCCCTTATGACCGAAGCAGCACCCACCCAATATCCACCGCTAGTCTGAAGCCTGTCCCTGGCATCTAGAGCTATTTTATAAGCTCCGCAGCAAAGGAAATAATGAGAAAGCCGGCTTTCTGTGGCGGCATTAGGGCAGCTTACTCAAACAATTTCGTCATATCGTATCCTAAAAACACTTGTAAATCATAGTGGTAACGTTGATCATCTTTTTGGAGCCCCAGCGCTCTTTTCTTGTTCTCGCCTTCGTCGCCAAAGATACCCCAAGGGTAAAAGTTACCCCTGACTTCGACAAAGAGCCCACGCTCGTCTATTACATACCTAATACCCCCAGTAACGCCCCCATTGTAGGGCCTGACAACGCCTGAGGCCACTTCTTTGTACTCCTTTACACGCAGTTCCTTTTCCAAAGCTGCTAATACCAGGTAAACGTTGATTCCCCCAAATACAGATAACCCCTCTGCTTGCTCCATAGGCAGCCAAGCAACGAGCCCAGTGATAGCTGCAGTTTGTATAGTTAGATAATAGTTGCTTTCGTCATCATTACTTTCGCTGCCCTTTTCAGCTAAATGTAAGCCCTTCTGCGTATAGCCGACGTCTAGTCCTACACTCGCCCTATCGTCAAATAGCCTATATTCAAAGAAGCCACTACCACCAGCAGCAAGGTGCCACCTTCCTTCATAACGCTTGCCACCAAGTCTTGTTTTTTCAATGATAGGACGAAAAAAAGTACCGTTTCCGCTCACACCAAAACTGATTGCTTCTGGTAGTTCGAGTGCTCGCGCTGGTGCCGTTGCAAAAAATATCAAGACACCTCCTAGGGCTAGTAATGCTTTTTTCATAGGGAGAGATATATTTAGTGCGCTAAGCTGTTGCCCTAGGGAAGCACTGGCATGCATATCGATGCGACAAAGCTACTTGATCCGTAACAATGTACAACAGCAAAGAGATTGCATGGCTACCTAGTTGGGAGCTTCTACCCAGCAGCTAAGCGTACTGCTGTACTCAGTACAGGACATAATGGTTCAGTAGGTGTCATTAAAGAGGCCATAAAAAATGAACAGCCGCAAATTGCACAAGATAAAATGGTGAGATACCTCAGGAAAATGAAACAAACCTTGCAATTTACTTCAGGAAATACCTATTTTTGTTTCAAAAGAAAATAACGGGTGTT
>JBCCWZ010000022.1:0-11757 GCA_039192615.1 Bacteroidota bacterium | reverse complement strand
TATTTATCAAACCTTCGAAGGGCAAGACCTATACCCAAGTGTTGAAGAAAAAGCAGCAAGAATGCTGTACTCCATTATCAAAACACATCCTTTCGTAGACGGCAATAAGCGTATCGGAGCCTTTTTATTTGTTTGGTTTTTGGAACGAAACGGTTGCCTATACGCCCAAAATGGTCGTAAAAAAATAGGAGACAACGCATTAGTCGCTATTTGTTTAATGATTGCCCAAAGCCAATCACATGAAGCAGAAAGCATGATAAAGCTAGTTGTCAACCTGATTAACAAAGAAAATTGACTACTGCGAAGAGCTGGATAATGCTACAGGAAAATGTATCGCTAAAACCCTTCAACACCTTTGGTATTGACGCTCAGGCGCGCTATTACTTACAGGTAGATGCTTTACAGACCTTGCGGGACTTCTTGGCACAGCCTTCCCTCAGGGCCTTGCCCCAACTAGTGTTGGGAGGAGGTAGCAATGTACTCCTGCTCAACGATTTTAAAGGGGTCGTCCTACACATAGCTATAGACAGGATAGCCACCGTCAAAGAAGATCAAAACTATGTCTGGCTGCAGGCAGGCGCAGGCGTCAACTGGCATCAACTGGTTTTACACTGTATAGCCAACAATTATGCAGGCATCGAAAACCTCTCACTCATACCTGGCACCGTAGGCGCAGCGCCTATCCAAAACATTGGCGCCTATGGCGTAGAGCTCTGTGACGTATTTGAATCGCTCCAAGCCCTAGAAATACGCTCTGGAGAAGTCCACACCTTTGATCAAGCGGCTTGTACTTTTGGCTATAGAAATAGCATCTTTAAAAATGAACGCAAAGGCCAATACATCATCCTCAATGTCACCCTTCGGTTACAAAAAAACCCCACCTTCAAGACCGAGTATGGCGCCATTCGACCAACACTCGAAGCTATGGGTATCCAAGAACTATCCATCAAAGCCATCAGCGATGCTATCATTCACATTCGCCAAAACAAACTCCCCGACCCCGCTCGTCTAGGCAACGCAGGTAGCTTCTTCAAGAATCCGATGATTGAGCAAGCTCATTTCAAGCAATTACGGGCTCAATACCCTACAATCCCAGGCTATCCCCAGCCTGAAGGCCAAGTCAAAGTACCTGCTGCCTGGCTCATCGAACAATGTGGCTGGAAGGGGAAAAAAAGCGGTGCTGTAGGCGTACATAACCAGCAGCCTTTGGTACTGGTCAACTACGGTGGTGGCACAGGACATTCCATTTATCAACTGGCACAGAATATTCAACAGTCTGTTCAAGCGCAGTTCGACATTAAAATTGAACCTGAAGTAAATTTAATTACTTGACCATCGTTCTTACAGAATTACAACTGGCTCAAGCGTCCTTTCCTGGACCAATAATCCCTTGCTGTACTGAGTTGGCAACTCAATATTTAGACGGCAAGGCACAAGCGAAGACGCTCACGCCAGTCTAGGCTTCTTTCTTTGGATTGCCACTTTCGTGGGAATGACAAGGATGTTATCCCCAGGCTAGCGCGGAAGTTATTTCCGTGCCAGGTGGGATCAGCCTTTTCTCTGCTTATACATCTCCACTGTTACACCAAACTCCTCAAGAAAAGCCACGCCTTCTTCTTTTCCAATACCTTTGTAGGCCGCATACGAAGCCACATAAATCACTTTCGTAATACCTACGCTGAAGATCATGCGCGCGCAAGGCAGACAAGGCGCTAAAGTCACGTACAAGGTAGCACCAGCCACAGAAGCATTATTATTGACTGCATACAAAATAGCATTTTGTTCTGCATGCAATGCTAGAGAACAGCCACCTTTGGTATCGCGCGGACAGCCTACTCCAGGCCACTTCTCGTCACAATTGTAAGTACCTTCAGGCGGCCCATTATAGCCAATAGAAATGATGCGGGTATCTTTGGCCAACACGGCCCCCACTTGCTTTTTGACACAGTGTGACCTTTTGGCTAGATTCGTCGCCAGCTCCACAAAAATATCATCAAACTCAGGTCGCTCCATGCAAAAATGTTTTCAAACACGCATTATACAATATAGCCACTACCACCAAGTGACAGCCCCTAAATAAGTCAAAATACCCTATAAGCAATAATTACACCACCTTTGACTCAGAAACAATCCGCTAAAACCACCACGCCAAGATGCTTGTTATCAATGACCTGTCTTACCAAATAGGTAGCCGCGTCCTCTATGAAAACGCCTCGCTCCACATTAAACCCAAAGACAAAATTGGCCTTGTGGGCCTCAACGGCACTGGAAAGTCTACCTTGCTTCGGCTCATTGTAGGGGATATCACGCCCGACAAAGGAAAGATCACCCGCCGCAAAGACTGTACCCTCGGCTTTCTGAACCAGGACTTGCTTTCTTACCAAACCACTGACAGCATTCGTAGTGTGGCTATGCAAGCTTTTGAGCAAGCTGTGACCATACAGAGAAAAATAGATGGGGTACTGCGCCAAATGGAAACGAATTACCAAGATGACCTGGTGGAGCAGCTGGCGGAGTTGCAGGAGAAGTTTGACCAACTGGACGGGTATACGCTGCAGGCGAAAACCGATGCTGTACTGGAGGGTATGGGCTTCACTACGCAAGACTTGGAGCGCCCTTTGAATGAGTTTTCGGGCGGTTGGCGTATGCGCGTGATGCTGGCTAAACTGCTACTTCAAAAGCCTTCTTTGCTTTTGCTCGACGAGCCGACGAACCACTTGGATATTACGTCGATTCAATGGGTAGAGAACTATCTGCAAAGCTATGAAAGTGCTTTTGTTGTGGTTTCGCACGACCGCCAGTTTCTGGATCGCGTGGCTACGAAGACTGTCGAAGTGGCCCAGCAGCAACTGCATATCTACATGGGCAACTATAGCTTCTACGAAGAAGAAAAGGCTATCCGAGCTGAATTGCAACAAAATGCATATGCCAATCAGCAGCAAAAAATCAAGCAAACCGAACAGTTCATCGAACGCTTCCGCTCCAAAGCCACCAAAGCCAAACAAGTACAGTCGCGCATCAAATCGCTCGAGCGCCTCGACAAGGTAGCACCGGTAGCGCAGGCCAATGCTGCCATCAAATTCAACTTTACCCTCCAGCAGCAGCCGGGCAAAGTAGTAGCCTCATTGGCCCATATTGATAAAGCCTTTGGCCCTCTGACCATCCTTCAAGACGCCAGTGCGCAAATAGAACGGGGCGATAAAATTGCCCTAGTGGGTGCCAACGGCAAAGGAAAGTCGACCGTGCTACGGATCATTGCTGGCCAAGAATCTCTGGAGGCTGGTGAAAGCACCTTAGGCCACCATGTCAATCCAGCATTTTTTGCGCAGCACCAACTGGAGGCACTTCATCTAGAACATACAATTTTTGAGGAATTAAAACTGGTAGGAGTCAACAGAAGCGAGACAGAGCTGAGACGCATTGCAGGCATGTTTTTGTTTAAAAAAGATGACGTCTTCAAGAAAATTCGAGTTCTTTCAGGCGGAGAAAAATCACGCGTGGCGCTAGCCAAGGTCTTGCTAGCCGAGGCTAACTTCTTGCTGCTAGACGAACCTACCAACCACCTGGATATGATGTCGATCAATATTCTGGCCCAAACTCTACAGCAATACAAAGGCACTTGTGTACTCGTCTCGCATGATCGGCACTTTGTTTCCCAAGTAGCCACTAAAATCTGGTACCTTGAAGACCAACAAATTAAAGCTTATCCGGGTACGTACAAGGAGTATCAGTACTGGCAGCAGCAGCGGGCTTGAGTTTCTTAGCGCCAAGAAATTTATAGCGCCTTATGACTATTACTTGATATACTTTTTACTGGCAGTACTGCTCACCGATCCACTTCCCCCAACACAATATCAATAGACCCGACCATCGCCACAAGATCGGCTAGGAGATGGCCTTGAGCAAGGGTTGGCAGCACAGCTAGGTTTGAAAAGCTAGGCGCTCGCCCTTTGCAGCGCGCCGGCTGCACGCCCCGCTCGGTAGCCCGAAAGAAAAAGCCTAGCTCGCCCCGGGGGTTTTCTGCCCGCACGTACAAGTCTTGCGCTGGAGTACGCACCTTTTTGGGTACCATTTGTTGTGGGTCAAAGTCAGGCGTACGTTTAAGGTCGCCAGTGAGACGCACCAAACATTGCTCAATGATATGGATAGATTCTCGGCACTCCTCCATCCGCACCCAGGCCCTGTCCCAACAATCCCCTACTTGCCCCTTCTTGCCCTGCCCTATGGGGACCTCAAACGCCAGCTCAGGATAGACGGAGTATCCATCTACCCGGCGCAGATCGAACCGCAAGCCCGATGCCCGCAGCATAGGCCCTGACACACCATAGTTAATCGCCAAGTCTAGCGGCAACACCCCTATATTCGCCGTCCGCGCTATGAAAATTTTGTTTTCAATAAGTACCTGGTCAATCTCTCGGAGCCTGGGTTTTAGATAGCGTACCAACTCTCCACAGCGTTCCTCAAAGCCCACCGGCAAGTCATAAAACAACCCTCCAATCCAAATATAATTGTACAGCATACGCGCCCCACAGACCCACTCTAGCAACCGCAGAATATGCTCTCGATCGCGCATGAGCCACAAAAAAGGCGTAGCAGCTCCCAAATCAATTCCATAAGTACCCACCGCTAAAAAATGAGAGGCCAGCCGATTAAGTTCAGCGACTAACACTCGAATGTATTCTACGCGCCGTGGCAGCTGATCTGCAATACCTAACATCCGCTCTACACCCATCGCAAACGCATGCTCAGAGTT
This sequence comes from Bacteroidota bacterium, assembly GCA_039192615.1. Classification (GTDB taxonomy): domain Bacteria; phylum Bacteroidota; class Bacteroidia; order Cytophagales; family Amoebophilaceae; genus UBA8403. The sequence goes on along the minus strand of JBCCWZ010000022.1, from coordinate 7,004 downwards.
CATTGCCCCCAGGTAATCCATGCGGTCTACATAAGGAATGATCTGTGGATAGGGCAATGCCTCTGCATGCTTTTCAAAACACCGGTGTAGATAGCCCAAATGCGGCACTGCATCTACCACCAGCTCCCCATCTGTGATGACCTCGAGGCGCAGGATACCATGAGTAGCAGGATGTTGCGGCCCTACGTTGATGAGTACCTCTTCTGCCTTCAAATCCTCCGGCCGGTACTTCGTAGGGGCTGCCTGGGCATGGTGCGTGGCATGAAAGGTATATTGGATTTTATTAGCCATGGGCAGTACAGCGTGTAGGTCATGCTGGGGATGATCTGGGACTACAAAGGACGCTTTTTAGTAATATTTTTCATACAATTTACGCGTTATGGATGGCTTGCTAAGCCAGAGAAAGTCTTTATTTTCGTCCAAGGTGCCCTTAAAAGGACTACAAAGTCCCCGCCCGATCAATACATCTCCAGTCAATAAGCTCAAATAACCATTCTTTGGCTAATAGCAGCCACTACTAACGCCACCCACACCATGCCAGTCAATCAAGAAGTCTATAAAGAAGCTAAAAAAAGAGTAACTGCTTTAAGGGGGTATCTTTGACTATGACAACAAACGCCAAGAACTACAACAAAAGCAAGCAGCTAGTCTAGCACCTGATTTTTGGGAAGATACACGCCAGGCTTCAGCAGTACTCCAAGCGATCAAGCGGGACAAGGTGTGGGTGGATAGCTTTGAAACAGTTCAGACGCTTTTGGATGATCTTGAAACCTTACTTGAATTTTATGAGGCCCGTGAAGTGACTACTGAAGAGGTAGACGCTACCTATCAGACGTTGATGAACAAGCTAGAGGCCCTAGAGCTCAAGAAAATGCTTCAAGAGGAAGAAGACCAGCTGGATGCTATTGTAGAAATTAATCCAGGCGCAGGAGGCACCGAAAGCCAGGACTGGGCAGAGATGCTGGTACGCATGTACATCATGTGGGCAGAAAAGCAAGGCTACCAAGTCAAGCAACTCAATTATCAACGGGGAGACACTGCTGGTATTAAGGCAGCCACTTTAGAGATCAGCGGCGCCTTTGCCTATGGCTACCTCAAAGCAGAAATTGGCATCCATCGGCTCGTACGTATCTCTCCTTTTGACTCCGGAGGCAGAAGACACACCTCCTTTGCTTCGGTCTATGCTTATCCCGTGATTGATGATAGCATTCAGATCGAGGTTAACCCGGCAGATATTACCTGGGAGACCTTTCGGTCTGGTGGCGCTGGGGGCCAAAACGTTAACAAAGTAGAGACTGCCGTCAGGCTCAAACATGCTCCGTCAGGGATTATTGTAGAATGTCAGCAAGAAAGATCACAACTACAGAACAAAGACAAAGCTCTGAATATGCTTAAATCTCGGCTGTATCAATTAGAGCTTGAGAAAAGAAATGCGGAAAAGGCCAAAGCCGAAAGCACCAAAAAGAAAATTGATTTTGGCTCCCAGATTAGAAACTATGTATTGCATCCCTACAAGCTAGTGAAAGACAACCGAACAGGCGTTGAAAGAACGGATGTACAGCAAGTACTAGATGGCGACCTGGAGGTGTTTATTAAGGCTTATTTGATGCAGGCTTAGCAATAGCTTAGTGTATCTTTGAATCACACCGTAGTAAATAATGACTAATGTAGACATGTCTTTGCAGCTTGACCAGACTGATCGGGCTATCCTTAAGCATTTGCAAGCGCAGGCCAAGCTAACCAATGTGCAGCTAGCCGAGCAAATAGGGCTATCGCCTGCTTCAACGCTAGAACGCGTTAGAAAGCTCGAAAACAAAGGGGTAATCAAAAGCTATCATGCCCGGCTAGCGCCCGAAAAATTAGCGCTACACACCCAGCTCATTGTACAGGTCAAACTACATGCCCTGACAGCAGCCCACATCACTGCTTTTCAAGAAGCCATGGCATCCATTCCTGAAATAACAGAATGTCACCAAGTGATTGGCGATGCAGATTTCGTACTCAAGGTAGTCACCCAAGATATGACCGCCTATCAGCAGCTAGTTATACAGCAACTCAGCATCATAGAACATATTCAATCATTAAAACCCCTGGTTATTACCGATACCACCAAAGAAAATGGCATGCCTATTGCCTAACTCAGGAATACAAAGTTCTATATTGTCTGGCTAGGCCTACTTAATTTGGAGGATTACAAAAAGCACAAGCTTCGTTTTGAAATTACTTGATATCGTTCTACTACTTCTGCTAGCACTAGGTGTCTATCGCGGCTTCAAAAGAGGACTGGTATTAGAGCTTTTTTCTTTGGGAGCCTTGGTATTGGCTGCAATGGGAAGTACGAGACTACTCGTTGTTGCTTTGGGGCTTTGTGCGAAGTGGTATCATGGCTCAAGTGAAGCATTACCTTACGTAGTCTTTGTGCTTCTTTTCCTCATCATCCTGGTTACTATCAAAGGTATAGGTCAGTTCTTTAGAGCCCTCATTAAACCCACGCTGCTAGGCAGCCTCGATAGACTATTGGGCAGTATGATCGGCCTTTTTAAATGGAGTGTAGGCACCAGTGCCTACTTGTGGCTAGGAGAATTGCTTCAATTCAATATCCCAGAGGTATATACAGCCAACACCCTATTGTTTCCATTTATCAAGGCATTGGCTCCGCAATTATTTACCTGGTGTGCATCATGGTGGCTACAAATTCAAGCATGGTGCGTAACAATCAGTCCAGCATTACAAGACTATCTTGGTGCACAGAAGATGTAGTGATAAGACAAAGCACTATCTCTTTTTATTCATTTTTGTCCTATTGAACCGTAGGAAGACATCGTTGCGATATGGAAAGAATCTATGATTTCCCTTATGCTTACTACGTTGTGATCTTGGCACAGCTTTTGGGGAAGCAGAAGAGGAGAATTACTTCATTAAGAGCATAATCCATTCACAGCTATGAACCTTAATAAATACACTATCAAAGCACAGGAGGCTATTCAGCAGGCTGTCAAGCTTACTGAAGAGCACCAACAGCTCGCCATAGAACCGGGCCATCTCCTGCAGGCTATCCTACAGACAGGCGAGCACAACGTTGCTTTCTTATTCAAGAAGCTCAATGTCGACCAGGCTTTGCTCACCAATAAGCTCGAGGAAATCATTCGGGGCTATCCCAAAGCTTCGGGCCAACAACCCTATCTCTCCAACAACACCAATACGGCGCTCAGCCATGCCGAAGCCACCCTCAAGTCCTTCAAAGACGAGTTCATCGCTGTCGAACACCTCCTTCTGGGTCTACTAGCAGGCAGTGACAAAGTGGCTCTTCTTATGAAAGAGACAGGCATAATAGCAGAGCCCCTTACCAAAGCCATCCAGGAGCTCAGAGGCAATAGGCGCGTGACAGACCCTAATGCCGAAGCCAAGTATCGCTCTTTAGAACGCTATTCCAAAAACTTGAATGCCCTGGCTAAAGCCGGCAAGATCGACCCTGTCATTGGCCGAGACGAAGAAATCAGGCGGGTATTACAAATTCTTTCGCGCCGCACCAAAAACAACCCCCTGCTCATCGGCGAGCCTGGCGTTGGAAAAACTGCCATTGTAGAAGGTTTGGCCCAAAGAATTATTGATGGCGACGTGCCTGAAAGTATTCGCACCAAAACCATTGTAGCCCTCGACATGGGCCTCCTCATAGCAGGCGCTAAATACAAAGGTGAATTTGAGGAACGGCTCAAAGCCGTCATCAAAGAAGTTACCGACTCAGCAGGTGAAATCATCCTCTTCATTGATGAAATCCACACCCTCATCGGCGCGGGTGGCGGTGGAGAAAGCGCTATGGACGCTGCCAACCTGCTCAAACCTGCCCTAGCCCGCGGCGAGCTCCACGCTATTGGCGCTACCACCCTCAAAGAATACCAGCAATACATTGAAAAAGATAAAGCCCTCGAACGCCGGTTCCAGACCGTGATGGTCGAAGAGCCCAGCCCTGAAGACGCCATCTCTATCTTGCGCGGCATCAAAGACAAGTACGAACTCCACCATGGCGTCCGGGTCAAAGACGATGCCATCCTGGCAGCGGTGCAACTCTCTTACCGGTATTTGCCCGATCGTTTCCTCCCCGACAAGGCTATTGACCTCATGGATGAAGCGGCTGCCAAACTCCGCATAGAAATCGACTCTATGCCTGAGGCACTGGATGAGCTACAACGCAAAATCATGCAATTGGAAATTGAGCGTGAAGCTATCCGCCGAGAAAAAGATGCAAAAAAGGAGGCGACACTTGCTAAAAGCATTGCTGAGCTCAGCGAACAACGTAACATCCTCAAAGCTCAGTGGGAACAAGAAAAAGCCACGATTCAAAATATTCGACAGAAAAAAGAACAGCTTGAACAGCTACGCTTGGAGGCAGAGCAGGCAGAACGTGACTTTGACTATGGCAAGGTGGCTGAAATTCGGTATGGAAGAATAGCCGCTACAGAAAAAGAACTGGAAATCTTACAACAACAGGCCCAGGGACAACAAGCAAGTGCCCCCATCCTCAAGGAAGAGATCGATGCAGAAGACATTGCCGAAGTAGTGGCCCGATGGACACACATTCCCGTTGCCAAAATGCTCCAAGGCGAGAAAGAGAAACTCCTCCACCTAGAAGAAGAACTCAGCAAAAGAGTAGCCGGCCAAGCAGAAGCTATCAGTGCCATTGCTAACGCTGTGCGCAGAAGCAGAGCAGGCTTGCAAGACCCGCAGCGCCCCATCGGCTCCTTCATCTTTCTAGGCACCACGGGCGTCGGAAAAACAGCTCTTAGCAAAACTCTTGCCGATTTTCTCTTCAACGACGAGCAGGCCATGGTCCGCATCGACATGTCAGAATATCAAGAAAGACATGCCGTCAGTAGACTCATCGGCGCTCCTCCAGGCTATGTTGGGTACGACGAAGGAGGCCAGCTTACCGAAGCCGTCCGGCGGCGCCCTTATGCCGTGGTGCTCCTCGACGAAATAGAAAAAGCACACCCTGATGTGTTCAATATTCTCTTGCAAGTACTTGATGAGGGCCGACTCACGGATAGCAAAGGGCGGGTAGCTAATTTCAAGAATACGATCATCATCATGACTACCAATCTAGGTGCCCACTTGATTCAAGAAAAGCTAGCTGACCTGGACCAGAAAGATCGCCAGGCGACCCTTGAGCAAACCAAGACTGAGGTGTTTGAACTTCTCAGCAAGACGATGCGGCCTGAGTTTCTCAACCGAGTCGATGAGATCATCATGTTCCAGCCCCTCTCCAAAGAAATCATCCAACAAGTAGTCAAAATACAACTGCAGCAAACCCAAAAGCTACTAGAGCAAAATGGCGTGCGGCTCGTCATTGATGAACCAGTGATTGCCTACCTGAGTCAAGAGGGCTATAGCCCCCAATTTGGCGCTAGACCCTTGAAACGGCTCATCCAGCGCGTGCTACTCAACGAACTTTCTAAAGCATTACTCACAGGCCAGGTTCACAAAGAAGCACCTATTCAGGTCACCCTCACTGACCAGCACCAGGTGCGCTTCAGTAATACCGCACTGCCCAACCCCTAGGGGGCGTACCTACGGCGGCCATTACCCTATCTTGCCGTTACGAAATAAAATGTAGCAATTGTACAGCTATTATGTGATAAAAGCGCTGATACTAACCTCCTCGATAAAGAGAGAAAAACGGCCTTCGGGAACGCCAAAGAAATCGAGCGCTCAGAGGTCCAAGACAGCATTCTACAAGTACTCAGTAAACAAGCTTTCCCAAGCGTGAATATGCTTTCAAAGACATTATAGAACTGAGCTGTACATCTGCACTACGCTATCTAGAGGTTCTATGTTATACAGTGATTAGGCCAAAGCAGCAGCGTGAGCAACCGATATTTACAAAAAGTGGCTAGATATTTGCTTTCGCACTAAGCTGTAGATAAATTTACGTCCATAGATTAGATACAACAATAAAATAGATACCAATATGGCATACAGATATAAAATTGCTCTTTGCCTCATGCTTACCCTCAATACTGCTTGTGTATGGACCAAGAACAAGCGTGAGCAGAATGAACATAAATCATCAGGAATCGCAGGAAACCTAAATAATCATCAGGGCGGAGACCAAGACTCTGAAACTGGAGTAAACAACCAAGACCCTAACCCTGAAGTAAAAAGCCAAGTCCCTGAAAATCAAGACAAGAGTCAATTAGGAGGCCAACAAACTCAGTCAGCGAATACAAAGATCCTCTGCGACTCTGCCAATACAGGTTCTGCAGAAAAATTCAAAGAGCAATTAACCAAATTGGTGGCCGCTCGAGATGTTAATTATGGAGAAGTGCTCGTGGAAGCAGTTAAAGGCAATAAATCTGCTAACGTAGCGATAATCAGAAAAAATCAGGCAATAGCGTTGGCAAAAAATCCAAAATTAAGACCTAAGGCTCAAGACTATAGTAAGGCGATAATAGAAGCAACTAAATTAGGAAAAGGAAAGTACGATGTCTTGAAAGAGTTGTTTCCTACAAAATCGTTAAGCTCTACGAGAACAAGCAGCGATATAACAAGAGGCTTAAAATCAGCTGGTATTAAAGAGGCACTCAAGAATTTAGTTGCCAAAAAGACAGAAGAAGATATCAAAGGAATAAAACTCTTGGTTTCTAACGCAATAGGCCTTAAAATTTCAGCAGAAGACTTTGCAGAACTACTTTGGGATGGAGATAATAATGATCAAACGCGTGAAGCACTTTTGAAATACAAGTATCTCAAAAATAGAGGAAATGTAGTGGGTATGCTTTCAACGGAAAAACAAGGATTTTACAAAAAAGTGCTTCCAATCCTGAAGAAGAAGGCCGATACAGAAGAAGGGAGAAAAAAGTATCAAAAGCTTGAAGATTTAATAGTAAAAAAGAAACGTGTCAAGAGGCCTACTAAGTAAATAGCCGAAAACAAGAGCTTTAGGGCCACCAGCTTTTTTAGTTTCTTTGGCTGATGTCCGCAAGAAACGTGCTGGTGGCCCTAAAGCT
>JBCCWZ010000021.1:0-11780 GCA_039192615.1 Bacteroidota bacterium | reverse complement strand
CGTACCGCTAGCGCAGGAAAAATTGAGTTGCTGGCAGGTTTACGAGCTAGTTACTAGCCGCTACAAAACGCACCCAACCAAATTCAGAAACTGGCTCAGCTATCCACGGCCCAATGGATATCAAGCGCTACACACAACCGTCATGAGTAAGGATGGCGAATGGGTGGAAGTACAGATTCGTACGAAAAGAATGAATGAAATCGCTGAGAAAGGACCTGCAGCACATTGGAAGTACAAAGAAGGCGACAAAAACGATCAGCTAGGTGGGCTAGATACACAACTAGCTCAGCTAAGAAAAGTATTAGAGAATGATCCCAAAAAAGTAGATGAACTGCTCAATGCGCTTTAGGGAGGCTCGATGAATCAGGGCACCTTAGACAATTGCCTGACAAAACATAAATCAAAAGCAAGCTAGCCCAAATCTAAAACATCAAAAAGCTGGAGCAACTAAAAAGCATTGGATGCTTGCTGCTTGGAATACTATATTAGGCGTTATCTAAACTGAGGTAACGCTACCTAGCAGGTGCTCAGTACCTCTTCATTAAACAACAAGCTATGAACGCCCTACCCCTCCCACTCCTGCTCAGTATCATTCCCATTGGTATACTTCTATTTTTATATTTTGTACCCCTAAATTTATGGATCACCGCCTTGTTCTCTGGGGTACGCGTGGGCCTCTTCGAACTCGTCTTCATGCGCATCCGAAAAGTACCCCCCAGCGTTATTGTTGAGTCACTCATCACTGCCACCAAAGCAGGGCTCCGAGTGACTACCTCAGAAATTGAAACGCACTACTTGGCCGGTGGCCATGTACCTTCTGTCATCCGTGCCTTGATTTCTGCTGATAAGGCCAACATTAAACTCTCTTTTAAACAAGCCACGGCTATTGACCTGGCAGGGCGCGATGTGTTTGAAGCCGTACAAATCTCTGTGAACCCTAAAGTGATCAACACGCCTTCGGTATCAGCGGTAGCAGCCGATGGTATCCAGCTTATTACAGAGGCTAGAGTAACTGTTCGGGCTAACATTCAGCAGTTGGTGGGTGGCGCTGGTGAAGACACTATCTTAGCCAGAGTGGGCGAAGGCATTGTCACCTCCATCGGCTCGGCCACCACCCACAAAGAAGTCCTCGCCAATCCTGCTCGTATCTCGAAGCTCGTCCTAGACCGCGGGCTCGACGCTGGCACGGCCTTTGAGATTCTTTCTATTGATATTGCTGATGTAGACGTAGGGGACAACATTGGTGCCAAGCTGCAAATAGACCAAGCCAATGCAGACTTGCGGGTGGCAGAGGCGAAGGCAGAGGAGCGCAGGGCTATGGCTGTAGCGGTGGAGCAAGAGATGAAAGCCAAGTCGCAAGAAGCCCGGGCCCAGGTCATCTTGGCAGAAGCAGAGGTACCTAAGGCTATGGCTGAGGCTTTCAAAAGGGGCAATTTGGGTGTCATGGATTACTACCGCCTGCAGAACGTCAAGGCAGATACAGCCATGCGCACAGCAATCTCCCAAGAAGAAGAGCAACCCCTCCGAGAGGAAAAAAATTAGTTATCAGTTATTAATTAGCAGTTTGAGCATGCCCGGCACGGAAGTAACTTCCGCGCCAGCTGGTTCTCCTTTTTGTCATTCCCGCGAAGGCGGGAATCCAGTTCGTACGGGGCACGGAAGAAGAACTTCCGCCACAGATGGGGATAATTCATAACTCAATAAACCCCTTTGGCAACTGTACGGTGATGCGTTGCTGGCTACGATCTACGTGGGTGACGATGTCTTCATGGTAGGGAATAAGTAACTCACTTTCCTGGTGAGCAACTACTAACAATTGCTGCATTGGGGGCGTATAAATGGCCTGTACCTCTCCTAGCCTACCCACTGCTACATCCTCTACTTCATAGCCAATCAATCGATCAAGGAGCATCTTTGTCGCGGACAACCGAGGCAATGATTCCTGGGGCACAAAAATGGCTCGTCCCTTCAGATTATGCGCAGTCGTGGGGTCATTGACCCCTTGTAGCTTAATAATAGCTTTGCGGGGCTGGTAAGCAATCTTTTCTAGGCGATAAGGTACCAGCGTATGATCTATCTGAATAAACAGCGTCTTGAGCCCATCAAGTGGAGGCACATCATCATGGAGCCGAGCCACAACCTCGCCCCTCAGGCCCTGCTTCCGTTGAATAGTTCCTAGTTCAATACATGCTTCAACATTCATAGCCCACGCAAATAGTTTCACTTAAAAAAGAACTTCCTCCAGCACCTGTCGATCATCAAATGGGTAACGCTTACCGCTTATTTCCTGATACGTTTCGTGTCCTTTACCAGCTATCAAAACAATATCCTGGGCCTTGGCTAACTGGCAAGCCGCTTTGATCGCTTCGGCCCTCTCTACAATAACCAAGGTCTGTTGTTGCTGCGTGGGTGTCAAACCCGCTTTCATATCCTCTATAATGGCTTGTGGAGCTTCAGTGCGGGGGTTATCAGCCGTAAGAATGACCCGATCACTGAATTTCCAGGCCACTTGCGCCATGAGTGGCCGCTTGGTTTTATCACGGTCGCCCCCACATCCTACCACGGTGATCACTTGGCTGGCCTTGCTTTTGATTTGGCCAATGGTCTTGAGCACATTTTGGAGGGCATCGGGGGTATGGGCATAATCGACAATAGCATCAAAGCCGGTGGGGGCATGCAAGTGCTGGAACCGGCCCTGAATAGGGGTCAAGGCAGAAAGAGCTATTATCGCCTGCTGGCTATCAGCGCCCAGCAAACAGGCCGTTGCATAAGCAGCCAAAAGGTTGTAAGCATTAAAAGTCCCCACAAGTTGAAACCACGCTGTTTGGTCAGCCATGCGGAGCTCGAGTCCTTGCAGGGTATTAGCAATGAGCTTGGCTGTAAAAGCAGCCGGTGTCTTCAGAGCAAAGCTATGGGCGATAGCCTGGGTATTCTGAATCATGACCGCACCACGCTTATCATCGACATTGTACAACGCAAAAGCACCAGCAGGCAATTCGTCAAAAAGCTTTTTTTTGGCTTGGATGTAGGCATCAAAGGTTTTATGGTAGTCCAGGTGATCGTGCGTAATGTTGAGAAAAACAGCGCCGGCTAGTTGCAACCCCGCCATGCGTTCTTGCACCAGAGCGTGCGAGCTGGCCTCCATGAAGCAATACTGACACCCCTCGGCTACCATGCGTGTCAGTAAGCGGTTGACCTGTATGGCATCTGGGGTGGTGAGGGCACTAGGTAGGGTTTCTCCATTGATTTGGTTATGGATCGTAGAGAGCATACCCACCTTATAGCCTAGCTTCCTGAAAAGGCCCGTGAGCAAGTGTACCGTGCTTGTTTTCCCATTCGTCCCGGTTACAGCAACTAGCTGCAGCTGTTTGGAAGGACGGCCGTAGAAATTGGATGCAATCATTCCTAGTGCCTTCGCACTGTCTGCTACTACTACGTAGGTCACGTTCTCCGATAGCTTACTAGGGGCTTGTTCACAAACTACAACCGTACTACCTGCTTCCACCGCCTGCGAGATATAAGCGTGTCCGTCTGTTTTAGTGCCTTTCACGGCTACGAATAGGGTGCCGGGGCTGACATTCCGCGAATCAAAACTGATGGCCTGGACTTGTACAGCGGGATCACCTATGCGTTTATCTACAACGACGCCTTGAAGGAGTGTAGACAGTACGTGGATTCTTTTCAAAGCTAAATGTCTTTTGGTATGCAGGGCCAAGCTACCCAGTGCAGGAGGCCCTTTCAAGCTTACTCCATACTCAGGATAATTTGTTTGCCCTGGGCCCCTTTCGTACCGGGCAGCAAGGACTGTGCCTTCACCCGCCCTGCTTTATTGCCTTGTACGGTTACGTGCAGGCCACAATTTTCCAGCAGGAAAAATGCATTTTTCAGCGTCATACCCCGCACATGTGGCACCTGTCCCTGGCTCAGCTCTCCATTATCCTGCCAAGCGATCTGATCATCTTTTATAGCCGTCCTCACCCAAGTTGCAGACTGGGTTTCTGGCTGGTAAGCAATGCCTAGCGTATTACAAAGCTGTAACAATTCTTTCCGATGGCCCGCCTTGATCAAAGGGAAAATACCCTGGGGCGGTGTCGTGTTGGTGGCTGTGACAAAATCTTGGGCGGCGAGGTCTTGGGCAGCGATTTTATCTGCAATGTCTTTGACAACGGTCGATACGGAAGCGCCAAAGTGCCAGCCAGCGCGCCGGGGGGTGTCTACTACGACCATACAGCTGTATCGAGGGGCATTGGCAGGGAAGTAGCCTACAAAGGAGATACACTCGTCTTTAGTATACCTACCATTGGCCACCTTATGGGCGGTACCAGTTTTACCAGCGATGGGGTAAAAATCATGCTTAAACCTGTGCGCGAGGCCATGGGCTACCATGCCTTCGAGGATGAGCTTGAGCTTTTGGAGGGTGTCATCAGTACATATATTTTTATTAAGTACTGCCCCCTGGAAGGTTTTGACGGTTCTATTGGCTTGCTTAATCTTTTTAACCATCAAGGGCTGTACCATCTTGCCATTATTGGCAACGGCATTGTACAAAGTAAGTATGTGCAGAGGCGTTACTTGTACAGCATAGCCAGTAGACATCCAGGGCAGGGTAACCCCGCTCCAGCCAGGGCTTTTAGGGGTGGTAACAAAAGGCACCCCTTCCCCTACAATTGGTAAGCCCAGGGGCTTAGAAAGGCCCAGCTTGTCTATATAGTCAATGAATTTTTGTGGGTTTTTACCAAAGGCTTCATCGACTAGCCGAGCTATGCCTATGTTAGATGATTTCTCAAATGCTTCTTGCACGGTGATTTCTCCATAGCCTCCCTTTTTTACATCTTTCATCACCCGGTCATGAAACTGGTATTGCCCATCGCCTGTATCAATGGTATCAGTAAGCGCTATAGAAGTCTCTTCTAGCAGGGCGAGCATAGATACTAACTTGAAGGTAGAGCCGGGTTCTATCGTGCCTTGGTTACCTACAGCATAGTTATAGCGCTCTTTGTAGACGCCGTCGTCGGTGCGGCTTAGATTGGCAATGGCTTTGATTTCTCCTGTGTTGACCTCCATGACCACTACGCAACCATGCGCTGCTTCGCTGGCTTGTAATGCTTTCAACAAGCTATTGTGGGCTACATCTTGTAGATTGATATCCAGGGTAGTTTCTAAATCGTAGCCATGTATGGGTGGATCAGCAGAGCCATCGTAGATCATTTTCCAGTTGCCTCCTAGTGTCTTTTGGTAAAGGGCCTTCCCGTTCACCCCCTTCAAATCTTTGTTAAAGCTATATTCTAGTCCTGGCCCGTACTCCCTAGCATTGATATAGCCGATGGTTCTAGCCGCCAGTTCGTAAAAAGGCCGATAACGCTTTTCTACCTTTTTAAAAATACGTCCTCCTCTAAAGCGACCCAGACAAAAGATGGGCCATTGCATCATTTGCTTTTTATCCTGGTAGCTGATCTGCTTTTTATTCAAGACCAGGTACCTGCGTTTGGCTTGACGGGCCTCTTGGATGAGCTGTTGATAGGCTGCCGCGCTTTTGTCTTGGTAGAAGTGGGCCAGTCGCTCACTTAATGCTCCAATGTGAGTTTGAAAAGTCGCCTCATCTACAACACAGGGGTCTAGTGCTACCCGATAGAAAGGCAAAGAAGTAGCCAGCAGGCTACCATCGGCTGCATAAATATTACCCCTCGTAGCTTTGATGGGTCTGTATTCTAGTCCCGTGGCCTCAGCAGCTTGCTTCCATTGCGTGCCTTGAAAGAGCTGGAGGTAAACCAGCTTCCCAACAATGGCCCCTGCAAAAAGCAAGGCGGCTAAAAAGGCAATCCTGGCTCTTAGGAGAATAGACCTTCTGACATCCATGCTATTCTGGCTTGATTTTGAGGGGTGGATAGGGGGTTTCGTAAAGGCCCAGTGGGGCTACCCTTTTGGCCACTTCAGACTGTTTGCTGTCGAACATATAGCCTGCTTGCAGCGTGGTATAGTCTACCCGCAACGCTGCTGTTTCTTGTTCTAGTTGTGCAATCTTGCGGGCCACTTTCTCATAGTAGTGCGTATTGCCTACGTAGAAAAGGCCGAGGACAAAAAGAAACAACAAACGAGGGAGGTAGCGTCCAGGAATTCCTTGTAAGGCCCTGTCCTGCCCTTGCACCTTTTCTTCCAAATAGGTAAATAAACTGAGTCTTTTCTGTGATTTGTAGGTGTTGGCACCCATAACGCGCTATCAATTGGGTTGCTTAGTAGTGCGTTAAAACTACCAAAATTATTTGATCCCATCTGCTAAGTCCTGCGTTGTAAACTCATGACAACAGGTTGATCTCATCACTAGGAAACGATCACCTCGCACCTCAGAAACTAATAACTGATCATTAATAATTCATCACTAACTACCTCTTCTCTCCTACCCTAAGTTTAGCACTTCTAGCTCTGTTGTTAGTCTGTACTTCTTCTTCCGTAGGGGTGATGGGCTTGCTATGAACTGGCTTGAAGGGCCGCAGCACATTGCCATAGACATCTTTTTGTAGTACTCCTTCAAAATTGCCTGCCTTCAAGAAATGCTTGACTAGTCGGTCTTCTAGCGAGTGATAAGACAAGGCTACGAGCCTTCCGCTAGGTTTTAACAGGGTAGCACTCTGTTTCAAGAGGGCTTTGAGCGCCCCCAGCTCATCATTGACTTCGATGCGTAGGGCTTGAAATACTTGGGCATAGTACTTGGCTTCTCGACCCCGAGGCGCCCAGCGCTGCAAAATAGCCCGCAAATCTTGGGTCGTACGAATGGGCTGTGCACCCCTGGCAGCTACAATGGCTTGGGCCACGGTGCGGGCATTACGCACTTCGCCATAGTTTTGGAGTACCGTTTGCAGCTGTGCTGCTGTATAGGTATTGACCACCTCCTGGGCCGTCAGGCTACTCGTTTGGTCCATGCGCATATCTAGGGCGCCCTCCCAGCGCGTAGAAAAGCCCCGCTCGGCCGTATCAATTTGGTACGAGGACACCCCTAGGTCAGCCAGGATACCGTCTACTTGCTGAACACCATGAAAGGCCAAAAACTGCTGCATGAATCGGGCATTGGCTTGGATGAAGGTAAAGGATGGATCAGACAACTGCTTAGCTACCTGGGCTGCTGCCTCATCTTGGTCAAAGGCCAATAACCGACCGCCTGCCAGCTGGGCGAGGATGGCTTTTGAATGGCCTCCACTCCCAAAGGTCAGGTCTACGTAAGTGCCTGTCGGCTGGAGAGCCAGCGCTTCTAGGCTTTCTCGGAGCATTACAGGAACATGCGTATTCATTGGATGAATGGGTGATTGAATAATTTATCGATTAAATGTAGCCGGTGTTTATACAGGATGGAGCCCTTTCTTGGCGCCTAGTGACAAGAGGTAGTTGTAAGCTTCTTCATACTCGTTTTTCACCTCTCCTTCTAAAATTGCTTCCTTGATAGCCTCCTTCAGTTCACCCACCAGCCGCGAAGGCTTCAGGTCAAAGGTCTGCATAATCATCTCGCCCGTAATCACCGGCTGGAAATTGCGCAACGCATCTTTTTCTTCGACAAGCTGAATTTTTGCCTCCACCCGGTCAAAGTTTTGGAGGTAGCGCTGCACCTTAGCATCGTTCTTGGAGGTAATATCGGCACGACAAAGGGCCATCAAATCTTCGAGCGCATCACCGGCCTCATAAATCAGCCGTCTCACGGCCGAATCAGTGACTTCTGCTTGGGCCAGGGCAATAGGACGCAGGTGCAGCCGAACGAGCTTTTGGACATACGCCATATTATCCTTCATGGGCAGCTTCAGCTTTCTGAAAATCTTAGGCACCATTCTGGCACCCAGTTCTTCGTGGCCATGAAAAGTGAATCCTACGGCTGGGTCAAAACGCTTGGTCTTGGGCTTGGCAATGTCATGCAAAATAGCTGCCCACCGCAGCCATAGATCGCCCGAAACTTTCGCCACGTTGTCCAGGACTTGCAGTGTATGCCAAAAATTGTCTTTGTGGGATTGCCCCTGGATAGTTTCTCTGCCCTGCAGGGCCACCAACTCGGGAAAGATGAGCGCTAGCAGGCCCACTTGGTGTAGTAGTTGGAAGCCCTGTGAAGGCACCGGAGCAAGGATAATTTTGTTCAGTTCAGCAATGATCCGCTCTTGCGCCACAATACTGAGGCGCTCGGCTTGCTGCTGCATGGCGGCCAAGGCGCTGGGCACAATGGTCATGTTGAGCTGTACAGCAAATCTAACAGCCCGCAGCATGCGCAAAGGGTCGTCAGAAAAAGTAGTGGCAGGCGCCAGGGGCGTTTGAATAATACCCTGCTCCAAGTCTGCGATGCCCCCAAAGGGATCTACCAACTCGCCCCACCGTGCTTTATTCAGACAAATGGCCAATGCATTGATCGTAAAGTCGCGGCGGTTCTGGTCATCAGCCAGCGTGCCGTCTTCTACGATAGGGTTGCGGGAGTCGCGACGATAAGATTCTTTTCTAGCACCCACAAACTCTAGCTCCCAGCCTTCCCACTGGACTCTAGCGGTGCCGAAATTTTTGAATATGACTACCTGGTCTTCTTTGCCTGCTGCTTGGGCCACGGCTTGGGCCAGGGCAATGCCACTGCCTACACATACCACGTCGATGTCTTTGGAAGGTCTTTTTAGAAATAGGTCACGGACAAAGCCGCCCACTACGTACGTTTCTAGCTGCAGTTGATCAGCAACGGCCTGGATATGCTGCAAAACAGGAAAAGGCGCAAGTAGATGGTGGTAGTTCATGGGCTATTGGGAATCAATGCAAAGTTCTTTACTCGTGCTATAAGGAACAAATGGTAGGTATAGTTTCCATGAATAGCAGGGCAGGAAGCCGCATAATCCAACGAAATGGCCTACCTTTGCTCGCTATAGCGTTCTTTCTCATCTAGTTGGATTAAAACTTATATGGCGCGTGTCAAGTACATTTTCATCACTGGCGGGGTTACTTCTTCTTTGGGCAAAGGCATCATAGCCGCCTCTTTGGGCAAACTACTGCAAGCCAGGGGCTATCGAGTGACAATTCAGAAGCTGGATCCTTACATCAATGTAGACCCGGGCACGATGAGTCCTTATGAGCATGGAGAGTGTTACGTAACAGAAGATGGGGCGGAAACGGACTTGGATTTGGGGCACTATGAGCGCTTTTTGGACATTACGACTTCTCAGGCCAATAATGTAACGACGGGTAGGATTTATCACACAGTCATTACTAAAGAGCGTCGAGGCGATTATTTGGGCAAAACGGTGCAGGTAGTGCCGCACATTACGGATGAGATCAAGCGCAATATTTTTGCTTTGGGCGAAACGGGGGCGTATGATTTTGTGATTACAGAGATTGGGGGTAGTGTGGGAGACATTGAATCGCTTCCCTTTATTGAGGCTATCAGACAGGCTCGCTGGGATTTAGCTCCCGAAGACTTCCTGTCGATCCATTTGACGTTGGTCCCTTATCTCAATGCTGCCCAAGAGCTCAAGACCAAGCCTACCCAACATTCTGTCAAACAACTCCAGGCAGCAGGTATCCAGCCTAATATACTGGTAGGCCGCACCGAAAAGCCACTCTCCACCAATATCCGCCAAAAATTAGCTTTGTTTTGCAATGTCAATGTCAACGCCGTGATTGAGGCGCTCGATGCTCCAACCATCTATGAAGTGCCGCTGCGCATGCGCGAGGAAAAGCTCGATGAGCAAGTCCTGACGCAAATGCAGCTACCCCTCACACCAGCGCCTGATTTGACTTCGTGGGAGGCTTTTCTCACTCAGCTCAACAATCCACAGCAAACGCTCCGCATTGGCCTGGTGGGCAAATACACAGCTGTACCCGATGCTTATAAATCCATTGCCGAATCGTTGATCCATGCCGGTGCCCAACATGGATGTCAAATAGACCTGCACCTCATTCCAGCAGCAGAGGTGAATAGTGCGCATGCTGCACAATTATTAGGTTCGATGCACGGGCTTATCATTCCAGGCGGCTTTGGCTCGCGGAGTATAGAAGGAAAAATTCAGGCTATTCAATATGCCAGGACGCACCAGGTACCGCTGCTCGGTATTTGCTTAGGTATGCAGTGTATGGTGGTGGAGTTTGCTAGAAATGTCCTGGGCTGGCAAGAGGCGGCTTCTACGGAGCATGATCCACAGACGCTGTATCCGGTCATTTCTCTGACAGACGCCCAGCTGAATGTGGTAGAAAAAGGCGGTACCAATCGGCTAGGTGCACAAGCCTGTCAACTCAAGCCAGGGAGCAAAGCAGCCGCAAGTTATGGTACTACCATGATTTCAGAACGCCATCGCCATCGGTATGAGTTCAATGGCCAGTATTTGAAAGATTTTGAAAACGGCGGTATGGTGGCCTCTGGTATACATCCTGAATCAGGGCTGGTAGAAATTGTAGAGGTGCTCAATCATCCTTGGTTGGTAGGCGCCCAGTTCCATCCTGAGCTCAAAAGCACGCCCCTACATCCTCATCCGCTCTTCCTCAGCTTTGTGCAGGCCGCCATGAATTCATTGGATGATTGATTGACTGGTTGATTTGTTGAGTTACTTATTAGCTGAAACGGCAGTTAGTCATGGTTATCCTGAGTTTGCAACTCAGGACTTGAGAGCTATTATAGAAGCTGCTTGAAAGGCAATTGAGCATGGCTAGGTCCTGAGTTACAAACTCAGGACAACGGGGGGAGATGTCTCGCTAACACTCGACATGACAAAGAGAAAAAATTGGGAAACAAATCGGTGCCCCCATTTTGCAATCGTCTCGGCTTGTGTACCAGGAGCGGGAATCGAACCCGCACGGGCAAAATGCCCACAAGATTTTAAGTCTTGCGTGTCTACCAATTCCACCATCCTGGCAGGATTCATTTGTGGATCTGTTTATTGGGTTATTTTTTTATTAGGTGCTTGGGAGAGGTTGTTTTTGGCCGTTTTTCGGCTGGCAGAGAATATGAAAAGTAGTTCTTGCAGCTCATTAGCGATAAGCCTTAACTTCTCTTGGGGCAGGATGGCTGCTTCACCAAGTATCTCCAGCCAAAACAAGGATTCGTCAGCCTCTTCTACTACGATACTGAGTTTGGCTAGAAATTCTTTTCTAGACCTACTTACGCAGGCTGCTCGGTAATTGGCAGCCAAAGAGGTGGAAGAGCGCAAAAGTTGCTTCCCAATGAGCTGGGCTTCTGCAGTATTAGGTAATGCTTTAAAGAGTTTAATGACTCTTAATGCAAGGTTTTTAGTGCGCTTTTTGAGTTCTTCTGCATTAATCATCAGTGCTATTATTCAATCTATTGCTGTCAATAACAATACAAATAGAACAATAAGTCAATAAAAAATAAGCCAATGAATTTGGAGCGAGAAACGGGATTCGAACCCGCGACCTCGACCTTGGCAAGGTCGCGCTCTACCAACTGAGCTATTCTCGCATTTTTAGGGGTCAGTATGTAAAGAACTGCTTGCTGAACAGGGTTCAAATTTAAGCAAAATAGACGAATTCTCAAGCAGGGAAAGCGCGCTAGTGATCAGCCAGGCTGGGGCGAGAAGGAGGCAGGGGTGTTGGGCATGGCTAGGGCTTCTTATCGAACAGGGCTTTGAGCTCAGTGAGCTTGAGCAAGGCTTCTACGGGCGAGGTGGCATTGACATCGAGCTTACGGAGCAGGGCTTGGGCTTGGGAAAAGGCAGGGTCGGCTTCAAAGAGCGAAAGCTGGTAGTTATTAGCAGGCAGCTGCTGTATTTTTTCTTGGTGCTGATGGCGAGACTGGTCTTGCTCGAGGTGGTGCATGATGTCAT
>JBCCWZ010000020.1:0-11868 GCA_039192615.1 Bacteroidota bacterium | reverse complement strand
GGGCGGCGCAGTAAGAATTTCAGGCATGGTCGATGAGTCACTTGATACCGAAAGCCTGTCCCAAGCACCACAGCCGTGGGAGTTTCGGGCCAAGCCCGCCTGGCAACGTCTAATCGTCATTTTAGGCGGTCTCCTATTCAATATTGTTAGTGGAGTCATCATTTACATTGCCCTTACCTTTTCTTTAGGCGACACCTATCTCCCTAAAAATGAAATCAATAAACACGGCATCGTGCCCAATGCATTAGGTAGCAGCTTGGGCTTTCAAGAAGGTGACCAAATCATCGACATCAATGGCCAAGACTTTGAGAACTTTGCAGACGTACTGAAGCCTTCTGCACTACTGGCAACCAATGGTTACTACACGGTACTACGCAAGGGCCGAGCCGTACGCATTGCGATTCCCGCTAACCTGATCGAACAGCTGGCAGATGCTAAAGACCAGGGACAGTTGGTAGCCCCTCGACTACCTTTTAAGATAGGACAAGTACAACCCAACGGTGGGGCGGCCCAAGCAGGGCTTCAAGCGGGTGATCAGCTCTTGGAAGTGGCAGGAGTGCCTACACAGTACTTTCATCAACTTCAGGCTGTACTGGCAGCAAACGCAGGGCAGCAAGTGACTATTCGCTATATACGTGCAGGAGCAGCGCACATGGCCACTGCCGAGGTGAGCACCGAAGGCAAGCTAGGATTTCAGCCCCAGCTGCTCCTTAACTATGCCCAAAGAAACTATACCCTGGGGCAGGCCATTATTACAGGTACCTGGAGGGCCTACGAGATTATGGAGAGCAATTTGAAGGGCCTGGGCAAAGTCATCACAGGTAAAATATCTGCTTCTAAGTCACTCAGTGGCCCTATTGGCATCGTGCAAGTATTTGGCAAAAGCTTTCACTGGGCACAGTTCTGGGGTATCACTGCCTTCTTGTCCCTCGCTTTAGCTCTGACCAACCTCTTGCCCATTCCTGCTTTGGACGGAGGGCATGCCATATGGCTGCTCTATGAGATGATCACGGGCCGCCGGCTCTCCGACAGATTTCTAGAAACGGCCCAAAAGATCGGCATGGCTATTTTACTCCTCCTGATCAGTTATGCGGTCATTAATGACCTATACAAACTATTATCCTAAGTTCCCGCTTGCCCAACACCGTGTCATTTACTTTGGCATAGCAATTGCGCTCTCTGTGGTAGGACGGCAACGTTCTGTTAATTTTCAGTAAATATGCGCTTTCAAGACCCTCCTCATCCCAACACCCCCCTATTCGCAAGCCTGGCCCAAGAGCCCCCTGAAGAAATGATCCAGCTGGTGGTGACAGAAGGAGATAGCCAAGAATCCGAACAAGCAGCCCCTGATGCGCTTCCATTACTACCCCTCAAGGAAGTCGTTTTGTTCCCTGGCGTCATTATGCCCCTCACCCTAAGGCACCAGAAGCTAATCCAGCTAGTGAAGGAAGTACATCATAAAGACGGGCTCCTCGGCGTAGTGGCACAAAAAAATACCCATAAAGATGAGCCTGGTGCTAAGGATATTTTTCGGATAGGCACCATGGCCCGCGTGCTGAAAGTCATTGTCTTTCCTGATGGCAATACGACCATCATTCTGCAGGGCAAGCAACGCTTCAAGGTAACAGCCATTCTGGCAGAAGCGCCCCAACTACTGGCCCAGATACAGCCCCTCACAAACAGAACGCTGAACACCAAAAAGAAGGAAGCCAAGGCCCTGATGCATTCCCTCAGAGAAGTATCGAGCAATATCCTCAGTCTAAGCCCAGAGATACCACCCGAAGTGCAGGTGGTCTTGAACAACATCAAAGACCCCGACTTTTTGACTTACTTCTTGGCGGCTAACATCAATGTGGAGGTAGAAAAGAAGCAGCAACTGCTGGAGATTAATAACAGTAACAAGCGGGCCACCTTGCTGCTGCAGCACTTGCTCAAAGACCTGGAATTCACACAGCTCAGGAAAGAAATTCAGAGCAAAGTACACACAGACATTGATCAGCACCAACGCGAGCAGTACCTGAGGCACCAGATCAAGGTGCTGCAAGAAGAGCTGGGCGATAGTGAGGCAGAAGAGCTTGAAGAGCTGCGCAACAAGGCAGAGGAGAAGCAGTGGCCTGAGGAAGTGGCTATTTTCTTTGAAAAAACGTTGGACAAGGCAGAACGGCTCAGCCCGCATAATCCAGACTATGGGACGCTGATCAACCATGCAGAGCTGCTTATCGATTTACCATGGGAAAGCTATACCCGAGATAACCTAGACGTTAAGCATGCCACCCAGACCTTGAACAAAGCGCATTTTGGGCTTGAAAAGGTCAAAGAGCGCATATTGGAATACCTGGCTGTGCTGCAACTCAAGCAAGACATGAAAGGCCCCATCTTGTGTTTGTACGGCCCTCCAGGTGTAGGAAAAACCTCCTTGTGCAAATCCATTGCCCAGGCGCTCAATAGAAAATATGCCCGCATCTCGCTAGGTGGCCTCAACGACGAAGCAGAAATCAGAGGCCATCGAAAAACTTACATCGGTGCTATGCCCGGCCGGATCATTCAACTCCTCAAAAAGGCCCAAGCTTCTAATCCTGTTTTTGTACTGGACGAGATTGACAAAATCAGTGGCATGCGGGGTGATCCTGCTGCTGCACTCCTAGAAGTGCTAGACCCGGAACAAAATGACACTTTTGTGGACAATTTCTTGGAGGTGCCTTATGACCTTTCTAAAGTCTTGTTCATTGCTACGGCCAATACACTGGATACTATTCCTGCAGCACTGCGAGATAGGATGGAGATTATTGAGCTGACGGGCTACACGGTCGAGGAAAAGGTAGAGATTGCCAAAAAGCATTTGTTTCCTAAACAACGCAAAACTCACGGGCTCAAGGCTACTGATGTACGCATCAACGATAATGCCATTGCCCAACTTATCGAGGACTATACGCGCGAGTCTGGCGTGCGGGAGTTGGAACGCAAACTGGCCAGCCTCATCAGAAAAGTTGCCAAAGCCGTTGCTGCAGGCGAAAGCTACCCCAAAAACATCAAGCAAAGCGACCTACCTACCTTACTAGGGGCGCCGCTTTTTGACAGAGAACTCTACCAGCAGCATACACTGCCAGGGGTCGCCATTGGCCTAGCCTGGACATCGGTAGGCGGTGAAATACTTTTCATCGAGGCTACTTTGAGCAAAGGCAAAGGCAAACTCACCCTCTCCGGGCAGCTAGGCGACGTCATGAAAGAGTCTGCCGTAACTGCTTTGTCTTACCTCAAGGCCAATGCTGATAGTTTGGAGATCGATCATCGTCTCTTTGACCAGTATGATTTGCACGTGCATGTGCCCGCCGGAGCCGTGCCCAAAGATGGCCCTTCAGCAGGGATTACCTTGTTTACTGCCCTGGCATCGCTCTATACCCAACGCCAAGTCCAAGACAAGCTAGCTATGACCGGTGAAATTACCTTACGCGGCAAGGTGCTGCCTGTAGGGGGCATCAAAGAAAAAATCTTAGCCGCCAAACGCGTAGGCATTTCCACCATCATCCTCAGCCAACAAAACCAAAAAGACATTCAGGAAATTCCGGCCCGCTATACCCAAGACCTGACTTTGCACTACGTAGACCACGTGGAAGAGGTACTGAAGCTAGCACTCCAGCCTCAACGCGTCAAAGATGCACGGAATTGGGATTTAGTCCAGGAAACAGCGCACCAACGCCCTGCTTATGCTGGTTAATAATGATACACAATGCCTATTCTTTCTTTTGTCATACCGAAAGAATGTGAGGCATCTCACGCTGTCTAGAGACCCTTCGCCTACGGCTCAGGGTAACAAACGGGAAAACTTAGTGACTTAATAAACAAATGACACAATAAGCCAATCAACCAATGACCCAGTACCTTACCCCACAAGAAATCGTTAAAGCCCTGGACAAATACATCGTCGGGCAACAAGCTGCCAAACGCAATGTAGCCATTGCTTTACGCAACCGGTGGCGACGCATGCAAGTCTCCACAGCTATTCAAGGCGACATTACTCCCAACAACATCTTGATGATCGGGGCCACGGGCGTGGGTAAAACAGAGATTGCCCGTCGACTCGCCAAACTAGCCGATGCGCCCTTTGTCAAAGTAGAAGCCTCTAAATTCACCGAAGTAGGCTACGTAGGCCGCGATGTAGAGAGTATGGTCAGGGACTTGGTAGAGCAGGCCGTAAACATGGTGAAAGCTACCAAAGAAGAAGAAGTGAAAGAAAAAGCGGCCCAGATTGTAGAAGACATCATCCTCGATGCCCTCATTCCACCTGTAGCCCCGCCCAGCGAGACCAGCAGAGACAAAACCAGCATGCCAGTGTCCGAAGAGGCCAAAAACCTCAACGAACAAACGCGCGAACGGTTCAGAACCAAAATCAGAAATGGAGAACTAGACGACCGAAAGATTGAGGTCAATGTAAGCAAGCCTGGCAACCTGGGCATCGGCATGATTGGCGGAGGCATGATGGATGAAGCTTCCATGATTGGCTTGCAGGACATGCTGAGCAATATGATGCCCAAAAAGACGCGGAAGAAGAAGATGAGCATTGGGGAGGCTAAAAATGTGTTGCTCACAGAAGAGGCAGCCAAACTCATCGATATGGACGTGGTCAAGGAAGAGGCGCTCGCCAAAGCCCGCAACAGTGGCATTATTTTTATTGACGAAATCGACAAGATAGCGGCCCGAAGCAGCCACGGTGGTGGGCCAGATGTGAGCCGAGAGGGCGTACAAAGAGACCTCCTACCCATTGTAGAAGGCAGCGCCGTCAACACCAAGTATGGTACTATCCATACAGACCACATCCTGTTCATTGCCGCTGGTGCTTTTCATGTGTCCAAGCCTTCTGACCTTATTCCTGAACTACAAGGCCGGTTCCCGATCCGAGTAGAACTCGACAACCTGACTCAAGCCGACTTTGTCCGCATTTTGCGCGAGCCTAAGAATGCCCTCACTGCCCAGTACAAAGCCTTGTTCGAAGCCGAGGAGGTGGTCATTACATTTGAAGAAGCAGCCATCCACGAAATTGCCCGCGTAGCTTATCAGATCAACGAAGAGGTAGAAAATATTGGTGCTAGAAGGCTGCACACTGTCATGAGCCACCTACTCAATGACTTTTTATTTGATGTGCCGGACAAGATCAAACCCCAAGCGGCAATCAACATTACCAAGGAATTGGTCACCAATTCACTAGCCGAACTAGCCCAACGCAAAGACTTGAGTGAGTACATTCTTTAGTCATTGGATGATTGAGTGATTTGATGATTGTTTGATTGATATGATTACATAGTCCCGAACTGGCGCGGAAGTTCTTCCTCCGTGCCAGGTACGAAACAAAAGCGTATAGATAAAGCACGGAACTAAATCCCGAGCTAGAGGAAAGATTCATACAGCGACTCTCATCAAAAAATCAATCAGTCATCAAATTAATCAATGACCTAAGTGCTACTTATTTTTTACTTTTAGGACTGCAAAAACAAAGGATTTCTCCAGCCGCCACAACCTGAAAAATGTCCATGAACACCCCAGCACGCTTACAGCCCTCTCCGACCAGTACAGCTTGCGCCACGGTCAAGACCACACCAGAAACAAGCAACGGCAATACGAGGAAGCTTTACGTGGAGAGCTATGGCTGCCAGATGAACTTGGCGGATAGCGAGGTGGTAACGGCCATCATGCGAAAGAATGGGTTTGACCTGACGACTAGCCATGCCCAAGCAGATGTCATTTTCATCAATACCTGTGCTATCCGCGACAAAGCCGAGCAAACCATCCGAAAGCGCCTGGCTCAGTTCAATCAAATCAAGAAAAATAACCCGGAACTTATCATCGGCGTGCTGGGCTGCATGGCAGAACGCCTCAAAACCCAGCTTCTAGAAGAAGAGAAAATCGTTGACCTCGTGGCCGGCCCCGATGCGTATCGCGATTTGCCGCAGCTGGTACAACAAGTAGACGAAGGCCATCGTGCTGTCAACACCTTTCTATCACGCGAAGAGACCTATGCAGACATCAGCCCGGTTCGACTCAACTCCAATGGGGTCACTGCCTTTATCTCCATCATGCGCGGCTGCGACAACATGTGTTCTTTTTGTGTAGTTCCTTTTACCCGTGGCAGAGAACGCAGCCGAGCACCCCAATCCATTGTGCAAGAAGCCCAAACTCTTTTTGAACAAGGCTATCGCGAAGTGACTTTACTCGGCCAAAACGTAGACTCCTACAAATGGTCACCCAATACAACCCTAAAAGGCAAAGCCGCTATTGAAAAGGCCGGTGAAACGGACATAGTCAACTTTGCCCAGCTTCTGGCCCAGGTAGCCGCGGTAGACCCAGCCTTGCGGGTACGCTTTTCTACCTCTCACCCTAAAGACATCACAGACGATGTACTGTATACGATGAAAGCCTATGACAACATCTGCAAGTACATCCACCTACCGGTGCAGAGCGGCAACAGCCGTGTCCTCGAGTTAATGAACCGCACCTATGATCGGGAATGGTACTTGCAAAAGATTACTGCCATTCGTCGCATTTTAGGCGAAGAATGCGGAATTTCCTCGGATATGATTGCCGGGTTTTGTTCAGAAACAGAAGCAGAACACCAGGACACGCTTTCGCTCATGGATGAAGTGCAATATGACTTTTCGTACATGTTCTATTATTCAGAACGTCCTGGCACCCTGGCAGCCCGCAAATATGAGGACGACATTCCTCTGGCTGTGAAAAAGCGCCGACTCAATGAAATTATTGACAAACAGCGTGCCCATTCTTTGGTGCGCAACCAAGCAGCCATTGGCCAGGTATACGAAGTGCTCATCGAAGGGCCTTCAAAACGTTCTGAAGATTACCTGCAGGGCAGGAATAGTGCCAATAAGGTGGTCATCTTCCCCAAAGGGAAGCACCAAAAAGGACAGTATGTGAACGTACGCATCCAGGAGTGCACAACAGCGACCTTGTTAGGGGAAGTATGTGGTTAAACACCAGTAGTGCCTTACACAACCCAGGTTACATGCAAGCAGAAGATATTCAACACATCAAGCAGCAGTTTGGCATCATCGGCAATGCCCCTGCCCTGAATCGGGCTGTGGAGGTAGCTGCTCAAGTGGCTCCTACTGCTATGACAGTGTTAATTACCGGAGAAAGCGGCAGCGGCAAAGAGTCCTTTTCTAAAATCATCCATCGGCTGAGCCCTTACAAACATGGCCACTTCATTGCGATCAACTGTGGGGCTATTCCAGAGGGTACGATTGACTCGGAACTCTTTGGACATAAAAAGGGGGCTTTTACCGGCGCGGCTGAAGAGCGCAAAGGCTACTTTGAGGAAGCAGATGGCGGCACCATTTTTCTGGATGAGGTGGGTGAACTACCCTTAGGCACCCAAGCCCGGCTCTTGCGCATACTTGAGTATGGAGAATTCATTAAGGTAGGCTCCTCCAAAGTACAGAAAGTACAAGTTCGGGTAGTTGCCGCCACTAACGTAGACTTGCTCGCCGCTGTGCAAAAAGGCAAGTTCCGAGAAGACTTATACTACCGCCTCAACACCGTGCCCTTGCGTATTCCACCCCTGCGCGAAAGAGGTACCGACATTAACTTCCTGTTCCGCAAGTTTGCTACCGACTTTGCCGAACGGTACCATGTCAAGCCTATCCAGCTGACAGACGCCGCTCAACAGATTTTATTGGAGTATCGTTTCCCAGGCAATATTCGACAGCTCAAGAACCTGGTAGAGCAGTTATCGGCCTTAGAAACGAACCGACACATTTCGCACGAAACCCTACGTCAATACCTCCCTCCTTCACCTGCAAGTTTACCAGCGCTTTCTCCGGGTAGCGTTGCCACTGAAGAACTGCAGGAACGCGAACTCTTGTACAAAATTCTTTTTGACATGAAGCGCGATGTGACAGAATTGAAAAATCTGGTCTTCGAACTACTCAGTACGGATGCGCCCCGTAACCAGCTTATCCAAGAGCATGCGGTATTGTTTCAAAGTATGGACGCTAATGCAGCAGTGCCGGTGCAAGCCTTGCCTCAAGCCACCTCAGTGCCTACCGATGACCAAACAGCAGAAGAAAACTTGTCTATTGAAGACAAAGAACAAGAACTCATTGGCAAAGCACTCAAGAAACATCATAGCAATCGTAAAGAGGCGGCCAAAAGCCTAGGCATCTCAGAAAGAACTTTGTACAGAAAAATTAAACAATATGACCTGGAATAGAATCAGCCCTACTTTGATATTTTTACTCCTCTTTCAGGGATGTGCTATCTATTCGTTCTCTGGTGCCTCGCTGCCACCAGAAACCAAAACCTTTTCCTTGCAGTTTCAATCTGATGTAGCCTCAGGGCCTCCTGACCTGCTGGATAAATTCCAACAGCGGCTGGGAGAAGAGCTAGGTCGACGTACACGGCTCAAACAAGTAGCGTCTCAGGGTGATCTACGGATGGAAGGGGTTATCAAAGGATTCAAGTATACCTCTGTAGCCCCCAGAAGGGTCGATGAGCAAGAACAAGCCAGCCTTGAACGGCTTACTATCACCGTGCAGATGAACTATATTAATCCATACAACAAAGAGGCTGCTTTTAGTAAGCGGACATTCTACCACTCTGCTGACAAGCCTGCGGATGACAGCAGGGAGGCAAAGGAGCCTCAGCTTATCGAGGATATTTTCGCTAAACTTGTCAAGGATATATTCAATGCCACAGTGGCCAGCTGGTAGGCATATTATTCGTAAATATCCTATATAAGCTGCTCATGGAAGCTGAACACCTTTTAAGGCTCCTTCACCATCCTCACAAAACTACCCCTGAGGACATATCTAAGCTACGAGACCTCCTCCGGCGCTACCCTTACTTTCAGGTAGGCTATGCGTTGCTGGCCAAAGCTGCTCATGACCAGGACCGGGCCACAGCAGGCCCTATCATACAGTTGGCTGCTATCCACGCTACCAATCGCCCTCACCTCAAAGCTTTCCTAGAAGATACGCCTCCTTTTACCGCCCCTGCCTCAACGTCTTACGAGGACATTGCGCCGGTGCACGTAGAAGAAGAGCAACAGCAGGCACCTACAGATGACTATGATGCTATCAATGGCTACATCAACGCTATCCGCCAAAGAAGTAAACGCCCCATCACTAAACAGAAAAGCCTAGCACAGCTCAATATCATTCAGGACTTCATGCAAAAAGACGTACCCTT
This sequence comes from Bacteroidota bacterium, assembly GCA_039192615.1. GTDB lineage: Bacteria > Bacteroidota > Bacteroidia > Cytophagales > Amoebophilaceae > UBA8403. Next base: position 2,673 of record JBCCWZ010000020.1, on the reverse strand, counting down.
CAAGCCCCGGCCCTTGCAAGCAATGCCTGATGAAGACTTTTATCTTGACCTTACCCAAAATAGTACCGCTTTTCATGAAGACTTGGCTACAGAAACCCTGGCCCGTGTATTGATACAGCAAGGAAAGTTAGCGCGCGCCTTGGATATCTACACACAACTCAGTTTGAAATTCCCTGAAAAAAAGGCGTACTTTGCTTCCCTTATTGAAGAACTAAAGAGTCAGCGCTGAATGTTTACTTTTCTGATCGTCCTTATCCTCATCACTGCTAGCCTCCTCATCTTGGCGGTACTCGTACAGAATTCCAAGAAAGAAGGCCTAGGTAATCCTTTAGGTGATAGTGGTGCTACCCAGCTCATTGGTGTCAAAAAAACCAGTGATTTGTTGGAACAGCTTACCTGGGGGCTCATCATTACCTTGTTGGTACTCACCCTGACCACTTCTTTATTTCTTCGTAAAACAACACACCTGCCGACTAGTCCTAACATTGATCGGGCTCAAGAACACGGTACCCTACCAGCTACTGCGCCCCAAGAAAACACCAGCTCACAGCCTACCCCTCCAGCTGACAAAAAATAGGGAGGTTTGAGTCCAGAGCCCTGCCTCTTTCTCTTTTTGCTTCACCAGCATTGAGCCACTGCTCAGCGAGCTTGCTACTGAGGAACATCTTTTTGCCTATCATCCATTCATTAAGGATTTTGAGGGGACTGTAAGAGGCAAACGGCCCCTACCAAAGCAATCAATAAGTTCAAGCCCACCCACTCAAAAGCCAAGGCATAGGGCCCTACCAGCTGTAGTCCTAGTGCAACCACGCCATCGGTAGACAAGCTAGAAACAGGTGCCTGCTCGGGCAGGAATTGTTTAGCCCAACGCACCCAGGGCAGCAGCCCCACAAGTAATCCTACTCCTATAAGCACCCACCGAGTACGATGAGCAGGAGGCTGGGAGGCTGGGGGGAGTAGTAGGGTGCTAAACAGTATCAGGACCAGTACCCCTCCTCCATATACCAATACTTGTGCTACGGCTACAAAAGCAGCTCCTTGCAAAAAATAGATAGCTGCCATGCCCAACAGCACGCCTAACAGTCCTAGAGATGCGTAAAGCACATGCGGTGTTAGGAGGATGAGCAAACCTGCGGTACCCACCAGGCCGGCTAAAAATAAGTAGAGCAGTGTCATAAATCGATGACTTTGGATGAGTAGATGCAATCTTTGACGAACCTGTCAATCGAGAGGCCGCCCTATATTATACTTCATACAGCGCGATGAATACGCTATCTTCTATCTCTAACAAAGCTCAGGCTGAGCATGGAAATTTATCCACTGAACTGTCCTTAGATAGAACGTTTCTTGCGACGGGTCTGTTTCTCTAACCCCACCACTACCAGCATTCCTAAGCTCATCCAAAGCAGGGCCTGGAGCACTAAAGGGTCTTGGTGGTAAATGGCCTGAAACTGAAATGGCGATAGATTTTGAGGAACTGTCAAGCTGTTATCGGCCGAAACACTCCAAGCCTGCTGCCAGGGCCACACTTTATTGAGCGAGCCTAGCATAAACCCTGCCAAAAGGGACAAAGTATCATCATGGTGGTGGCGCAAAAGCCAAGCAATGCCTCTTGAAAAGCTGAGCAGCCCAACTACTCCTCCCAAGACAAAAGGAATCAAGGTACCTAGCTGAAAGCTTTGGAGCGCTTGGAGCATGAAGGCGTATTTACCCAACAACACGAGTACAAAGCTGCCAGAGACGCCTGGCAAAAGCATGGCGCAGACGGCAAGGGCGCCTGCCAGGCTAATGAACAAGCTGGTGTTAGGGGTATGCAAAGGAGTCATTCGGGTAATGCTGTAAGCTAGGAGTAACCCTCCTAGACTCAAGAGTACGGTACGTAAGTGCCACCGCTTGATCTCTTGGTAAACAGTAAAAGCAGAAACCAAGAGCAGACCTAAAAAGAAAGACCAGGTTTGGATGGGATACTGGGCCAACAGGTAGATCACTAGCTGCACAGTAGTAGCCAAGCTCAAGCCAATACCCAAGACTAACGGCAACAAAAAAGCACCATGTAGATGCTGCCATAGCGCTTTGAATTGCCCCTTACTGAGCAGTCGCAAGGCAGTGACATCAAAAGCCTGAATAGCTTGGAGCAACTCTTCATAAATGCCCATAATCAACGCCATGGTACCGCCTGATACGCCAGGAATGATGTCGACCATACCTATCCCTATACCTTTGAGGAATAAGAGCCAATAATTATGAAGATGCTTCATGGCGGGTAGCCAGTAATTGAGGGCTAGCAGTGCCGCAAAGGTAATAAAAATAGCTACGTATGGCTGGCAACTTGGCGCATATTAAGCATACTCTTTTGAGGAAGTCAGGCCGAACCAAAGACGAAGCAGTACCGTAGCGTTTGCTATGTGATAAGTTTTTTCATTGTACATCGGAGAACAAAAAAGCGAGCGCCTACTCATAAAGAATCGAAATAAAGTGTAGACGAAATATGTAAATTGGTCGCCAGCTAGAAAATAAATCCTATTGTGAAAGCAATTATTATTGGTTCGGGTATTGCAGGTATTGCTTGCAGCATTCGTTTGGCCTTGCAGGGGTGGGAAGTAGCTGTGTACGAAGCCAATCGCACACCTGGCGGCAAGTTGGCCAGCTTTACCCAAGATGGGTTTCGTTTTG
>JBCCWZ010000019.1:0-11945 GCA_039192615.1 Bacteroidota bacterium | reverse complement strand
CTCGTTGGCATTGTACAAAGAAGCCCGCTTGACTGTGGTGCCTGCTAATAGAATAGGCTTCAGATGTGCCACAGGCGTCACCGCGCCTGTTCTCCCCACTTGATAATCCACCTTTTCCAAGGTAGTGGCCAAACTTTCCGGTTTGTACTTGTAGGCAATGGCCCACCGAGGGCTCTTCGCTGTAGAGCCTAACTGCTCCTGTTGGTCTAAGTTATTAATCTTGATCACTACCCCATCAATGTCTACCGGTACCCGATGCTTATGGCGCTCCCAGTGATTGATGTAGGTAATGACTTCTTCGATTGTAGCACACCTTTTATACGTAGGCGAGACATTAAACCCCCACTCTTCTAGGAGCGAAATCCCTGCTGCATGCGTTTTCAGGACTTCAGCTTCAGTCTTAATGGCATAAGGATAAAAATCAAGCGCACGTTGGGCTACGAGGTCGGAGTTAAGCATTTTGAGGGTACCCGCAGCTGTATTTCTGGGATTAGCGAGCGGTTCCTCCCCGTGGGCTAGCCGGGCTTGGTTCAGTGCCTCAAATTGGCTTCGAGGCATAAATGCCTCCCCCCGTACCTCTAACGTTTGAGGAGCATCTTGGATGCGCTGCGGAATACTGGCAATGCGCTGTGCATTGGGGGTAATGTCATCACCTTTTTCGCCATCACCGCGGGTCACCACGCGTTGCAAAACCCCTTCCTGATACAAGAGACTAATCGCAATACCATCGAACTTGAGCTCACAAAAGAACTCCATGGGGGCGCCTTGCAAAAGCTTTGCTGTTCTTTGGGCAAACTTCTGGATTTCTTCTTCTGAGTAGGTATTACTCAGAGAAAGCATGGGATAACGATGGTAGACGGTAGCAAAGTTTTTGTTCGGCTTTTCGCCCACAGTTTGGGTGGGAGAGTTGAGGAGGCGGAACTCAGGGAATTGCTCTTCGAGCTGTATCAGCTTTTCTAGCAGCTGATCAAACGCATAGTCCGAAATCTCTGGCTGCCCCTTTTGGTGGTAAAGCTCGTTGTGGTAGTGTACAAGCGAGGACAGGCGTTCAATTTCTCGTTGGGCTTCTGTGCGAGTCATGGATATGGAGGACTAAGCAATCAGACGACGACTAAATTAACAAAAAGGGGTAGAAACAGGGAGATAGGTGCGTACCCCAAGCTGTGAATTCTTAGCCTTGAGGTTGATTAACGTCCTGCGCTACAGCAAGAATTCGAATACAACCGCCAAGCTGGCCCCTAATAAGCTTGCTAAAAACTTCTGAAGGTTAAGGTGGTGGTCTGGACTCGCCTCAAAGAAGATAGTCGTGGCAATATGGAGAAAGCTGCCCGCGGCAATGGCCCATATGGCTATCAAGTACTCAGCCGAGCTACCCAGGTGCTGACTATAATAATGGCTGGCCCAGAGGCCCAGGGGAGAGCCAATAGTAAACAGTAACAAGTACAGCAAGACAGTGCGTTGAGAACGTATCGCTTTGCTCAAGACGCTGGTGAAAGCAAAGGCTACCGGAACTTTGTGGAGAAGGATACCTATCAACAAACCGCCTGGACCATGTGTGTGCATGTGTGTATGCTGATGCATAGGCATGGCGTGAGGAGTGCTTAGGATAAATCCATCTAAAAAAGCATGAATGAACAGGGCTAAGAACAAACTTAACGGAACAACCTGAGGTGTCTGATCAGTATGACCGTCTATGTGGCCATGCTCTACCCCCTTGCTCATCAATTCGAGAAAAAGTTGCAAAAAAAACCCCAACAAAAGATAAAAGCCAATGCGTTGCGAAGGAGTAGGCATAGCAAACAGTTCAGGAAGCAGGTGCAAGACCGTAATGGAAAATAAGTAGCCGCCTGACAAGACGTTGATTCGCTGAAAAATGGCTTGACTAGGGCTGGGTAAGATCAATACGGCTATACCTCCTAGCAAAGCTGCTAGAAACAGTAATGAGGATTGAAAAAGCATGTGTTAAGAAGGAAAGTGGGTTAGAAACTGCAAATGTAGTGCAATAAGGAATTTTATAAAAGCAGATGCACTGGGTTATAAGCAGCCTGGGGACCGAGGTAGCTTTACTGAGATATCCAGGTGGGCATGTTCTGAGCGGTATGGAAGAGGGCTAACAGAAGAATATGATAGGTCTTCTTATCTACTTGAAAGTGGACTCCATAAGGAAATTTCCTTAATAAGAAGACCCGCGTATTGCCATACCTGATTTGTACTTTGAGCGGGTTGCTTTGAATGCTTGCTATTGCCTGCGTTACTGCCTCCTGAAACCTTCTGCCGAGCCCCTCTTGCTGCATTTCGTACCAAAGAAAAGCCTCTTTTATATCTTGTTCGGCAGCGGATGCAATAGAGAGATCGTAAGGCACTATCTTTGAAAGACTTCCTCCTTGGCCTCGCTCCAGCTCCTTGTGGTCATTTCAGCATTTTTTAATCGCTTCAAACGACTACTAACCTTTGCTTGCTGCCAGAGTGGTACCTGCTCTTGTGGGTGGTTGAGCGATACATAATCCAACGTCTTGAGCAACGCTAGAAAGGTGTCATACCGACTATCTTCTACAGTAAGCGTAAGTTGTTGCATTTTTTTATTTTGGGCAGGTTTCTTACTTGCTTTCAAGCTAATAATAGTTTTATGAATTAACAAGTGCTATTCAACTTGTTCTACAAGTATTTCTGCTTCAAATAATCGACAAAGATGCGAGGCTGTATCGTTGTGTAGCCTGTAGCCTCTGCGAGTAGATCAGCAGAAGATTTGAAAGAGCCGAACTGACGCAGGTTGTCAGTCAAATAATGATTGAGACTCTCAAAACTACCACTCCTCAACTCTGTGTCTATGGTCGAGTGTTTTTGGCGGGCCGTTTGCATCAACATACTGGCCATGATGGCCCCATTGGTATAGGCAGGGAAATACCCTATCCGCCCTGAAGGCCAGTGAATATCCTGCATGCAGCCCAACGTATCCGTTGCTGGCGTAATACCCAGGTACTCCTGCATTTTTTCATTCCACAGCGTAGGTAAGTCCTTGGCTTGGACACTGCCGTCGACAATGGCTTGCTCAATTTCAAACCGCAAGATGACATGGAGTGGGTAAGTGACTTCATCTGCCTCAATGCGCACAAAACTGGGACTTACCCGAGTCAAGAGCTTGTACAGGTTCTCTGCTTCATAAGCGGGCCCTTGCAAGCCAAATTCGTCCCGCAAAAGCTGTGATAAGCACTCCATAAAAGCAGGTGAGGTAACTGCTTGCCGTTCCATGATAATCGACTGACTTTCATGAAAGGCCAATCCTTTGCAAGCACCTACAGGTTGATCCCGATAAGCCCTGGGTAAGTTTTGCTGATACAGGCCATGGCCGGCTTCATGAATAGTAGATGTAAAGGCTGATAAAAAATTCGTTTCGTCATACCGCGTCGTGAGCCTGATGTCGTCATTAGTACCACTACAGAAAGGATGCGCCGATTCATCTAGCCGACCATGCTCCAAGCTAAAGCCCATTTTCTCTAAGACCTTCAGACCCAGGGCTTTTTGGATAGCCACATCAATTTTCGCTGTGAGGGGCACTACCTGCTCTGCCGCTTGTTTGGCCACAATAGCCTGGATCAAGCTAGGGAGTTCGGCTTTGAGTACGATATAGATTTCCTGGACGGAAGTGCTGGTAAAGTCTGGATTATAGGCATCGAGTAGTACGTCATAAGGATTTTTTCCAAAATAATCCGCTTTGATCCTAGCCATTTTCCGCGTGACGTCAAACAGTCGGTCTAAGTACGGTGCTAACTGCTTAAAATCATTGTTTTTGCGGGCTGTTCGCCATACAAACTCACACTCCCCCACAATATTGCTGTACGCCTCCTGCATTTCAGGGGAAATACATTTGGCTTCTTCATAAGCCTTTTGCGCCAATCGTAAATTCGCCCTTTGCCATGCATCCAGCACCCCCTCTTCTTGTACAGCCGCTTCTATGAGTCGTCCTACTTCTGAAGCCGTACGCATTTGGTGCAAGATAGCCGACACAGTGGCTATCTCACGCTGGCGACTGGGCGCAGCGCCTGGGGCCAACATGGTCTCTGCATCCCACTGGGCCAGAGAAAGAATATGTGCTAGATGCGTTGTTTGTCTTAGCTGTTGTTCTAACGCGTGGTAGTGAGGTGCCTGGGAAGTCATAGGGGTATAATTTTTGAAAGATAGCCATTGATGACATCAGCTATGATATACTACCACTCCCCAAGCAGCTTATCAAGTACCGTAAGCTGGTTAATGACGAGTTATTAGTTATAAACGATTATCAATGTAGGAATGTAACATCAGCTAATGCCATAAAAAACAAGGGCTACTTCTTTTGACAGAAGCAGCCCTTAGGTGGCTACCATACAGTGGGCCTCCCCTGCGTATTCAGCCCTTAGCTGGCACTATTTTGTTCTAACGCTGTATCAGTAGGAGTAGTTTGAATCTTGGTCCGAATTTGTTTCTCGATGGCTTCTAGCAATTCAGGATTGTCCTGTAGCACTGCTTTGACGGCGTCTCTGCCTTGGGCGAGTTTGTTGCCTTCGTAAGAGAACCAAGAGCCGGACTTTTGGATCACATCTAAGGCTACCCCCAGATCAATGAGTTCGCCTACTTTGGAAATGCCTTCGCCATAGATGATGTCAAACTCTACCACTTTAAAAGGAGGTGCTACTTTGTTCTTAACCACTTTCACACGAGTTCTGTTACCCAACACTTCTCCAGCACTGTCCTTGATTTGTGCTGCCCTGCGGATGTCGAGCCGTACAGAAGCATAGAACTTTAAGGCATTACCGCCAGTGGTCGTTTCAGGGTTGCCAAACATCACGCCAATCTTCTCGCGTAGTTGATTGATGAAGATGCAAGAGCAGCCCGTTTTATTGATAGCACCAGTTAGTTTTCTCAGTGCTTGCGACATGAGGCGGGCCTGTAAGCCCATTTTACTGTCGCCCATATCACCCTCCAACTCTCCTTTAGGTACCAGCGCAGCCACCGAGTCAATCACAATGATGTCAATCGTACCTGAGCGAATAAGATGCTCTGCAATTTCCAGGGCCTGCTCACCATTATCAGGCTGTGAGATGAGTAGGTTTTCTGTATCAATGCCTAGCTTTTCAGCATAAGTTTTATCAAAAGCATGCTCTGCATCAATAAAAGCGGCCATGCCTCCTTTTTTCTGGACTTCAGCAATGCAATGCAGGCTTAGCGTAGTTTTACCAGACGACTCTGGGCCATACACTTCAATAATCCGACCTTTAGGAATACCACCAATACCCAGCGCTAGGTCGAGGCCCAAAGAGCCCGTAGAAGTAGCCGGCACATCCACCACTTTGTTATCACTCAGCTTCATCACCGTCCCCTTACCATAGGTCTTCTCTAGTTTGTCAATAGTCAGCTGTAAAGCCTTCAGTTTTTCTGTCTTATCACTCATGAGTTATTCAGTAAAGATTATTGCACTAGCCCAGCTCCCGGGGTAATGTTAAGAGGCGGTAACTATTGCAAACTAATACATCTGCTAAAGTAATTAATGCCCAGAGTTTGGACAAGGATTACAAAATATTGAAGATACTTCATATCATCGCGCTATCTTCCCAGCCCCTTATATTTGTTGCCCCTTAATTACAACCTCGTCTATGCCTCAAAAATTCCTACTCATGATTTTAGACGGCTGGGGGATCGCCTCTCAGCCCGAGCAATCGGCCATTGTCCAGGCCCATACGCCTTTTATGGACGAGTTGCTACAGCAATATCCTCATAGCCAGCTTGTAGCCTCTGGTGAGGCTGTGGGTTTGCCGGCAGGACAGATGGGAAATTCTGAGGTAGGACATATGACACTGGGGGCAGGCCGCGTGGTAGACCAATCTTTGGTGCGCATTAATAAGGCCATGGCTTCAGGGGCTTTTTTTGACAATCCTACTTTACGCGCAGCCTTGGCTTATGCCCAAACTCATCAGAAAGCTGTGCACGTGATGGGGCTTGTCTCGGATGGAGGCGTTCATGCTCATATCAACCACCTTAAAGCCATTTGCCAGGCGGCCCATGACCAGGGCATCGACCAGTTGTTTGTCCATGCTTTTACAGACGGTAGAGACGTTGTGCCCCAAAGTGCCCCTGCCTTTTTGGCTGACCTGGAAGCGCATCTACAAACTACGACTGGACAATTGGCGTCGGTGATGGGGCGATATTATGCTATGGATCGGGATCAGCGCTGGGAACGGACGCAGGTGGCGTACGAGGCGTTGGTGCATGGCCAGGGAGAGCGCACCCAGGACTGGCAGGAGGCACTTGAGGCGGCCTATGCACAGGGAGTGACTGATGAGTTTCTGAAGCCGATCGTACTGACTGACCAGGTAGGTGTCCCTAGGGCTTGTGTGCAGGCGGGGGATGTAGTGTTGTGTTTCAATTTTAGGACCGACCGAAGTCGCCAGCTGACCCAAGCCTTGACCCAACCATCAGCGCTGCCGGAGGGGATGTGCCCCCTGACGTTGCACTATCTGACCATGACCGTGTATGATGCTGATTTTCAGGGAGTGCAGGCGTTGTTTGAACAGGAAGACTTGCAAGACACCCTGGGCGAGGTGTTGAGCCGGCATTGTAAAAAACAGCTCAGGATCGCAGAAACTGAGAAATACCCGCATGTTACTTATTTCTTGTCTGGGGGCAGAGAAAGACCTTTCCCAGGGGAAGAGCGCATCCTTTGCCCTTCGCCCCAGGTAGCTACTTACGACTTGGCGCCTGAAATGGCTGCTCGAGAAATTACTGCTCAGGTGCTTCCCGTGCTGACGCAACAGAACATGGATTTTATTTGCCTCAACTTTGCTAATGCTGATATGGTAGGGCATACGGGGATGTTTGATGCCACAGTACAAGCTTGCGAAGTGGTAGACCAATGTACTGCACAAGTAGTCCAAGCGGCGCTAGATAACGACTATACCGTCTTAATTGTAGCTGACCACGGCAATGCCGATAGAATGCGGGATGGGCAAGGACGTCCCTATACGGCGCATAGCCTCTCACCTGTTCCTTGCATCTGGGTTGACAAAAAAGCTAACGGCCCCCTCCAGGACGGCACTTTGGCGGATGTGGCGCCTACTATTTTGCAGGGCATGGGCTTACCTATTCCCTCAGTGATGAGTGGCCAGGCTTTGTTCGGGCCCTCGTCCCATTGATAGCATGCACGCTGTTGGAGGGCTAATGCTCTAAAAAGCGATTGATAACCCGTAACACTGCCTGCGGCTGGTCATAGTGTACCCAGTGACCTGCTCCTGGCATTGCTGCTAAAATGTAATGAGGAAACATTGCCTGCATAAGCGCCAAGTCTGGCGGCTGTATATAGTCAGACTGCGTCCCCTGAACAAACAAAGTTGGTTGTTCAAAAGGCCCCTCATAGGCCACTGCCTGCTCCAAATGCGGAATACTATCCGCCAGCACTGGAATATTACTGCCCCATACCAACTGCCCTGCCTTGTCGCGGCGTAAATTTTTCATGCAATGCGTGCGCACCAGCGGATCGGGGATATCCTCGCGCAAATACCGATCTACCACTGTACGGGTTTGTACCCCCTGCAGCGGCGTTTGCCGTAGTACCTGTAGCAGCTCAGCCAATTGGCGCATATCATAAACCCGCGGCGCTATATCAATCACAATGAGCTTGGAGAGAAATCCTGGACGCGTCTGTGCCAGCTGCATGGCTACCTTACCGCCCATCGAGTGCCCTATGAGTACAGGACTCGCCAGGCCCAGCTCGGTAATCAGCCTACACACATCAGCTGCCATAGCTTCGTAAGTCATGACAGGGCTGTGAAAAGACTGTCCGTGATTTCTATGATCCACCAGATACAGCGTATAGTGCAGCGCTAGCTGTTTAGCAATACCCCGCCAATTATCCGTACTGCCCAGCAACCCAGGTAGTATCAATATAGGCGGCCCCTGGCCCAGTTTTTGATAAAAAAGCATCATGTTTGAACAGCCATTCATAGTTTGGTACTTTCGAACTACTTTATCTCTTTCTGCCATTCACTCACACTACTTTATCATGGTTTATCAACTCAGAAGCTACTTTTTATGCCTTTTGCTATTTTTTATGCCCTTGTCAGGGCAAGCCAAACCCAAACCTGCCACCACTGTTGCAGCCGCTATCCAAGCAGCTAAAAATAACAAGCTATTGCAGCCAGCCAGTATTGGCTTCTATGCTATGAACCTCACGACAGGCAAAGTTATAGGTGATGTCAATGCAACAAAAAGCATGATCCCTGCTTCTACCTTAAAACTCTTGACGACGGCGGCAGCCTTAGAGACATTGGGCAAAGACTTTCAGTTCAAAACCACTATTCAATATGATGGCGAGATAGATAAGCACGGTACCTTGCACGGTAATATTTACATCAAAGGAGGGGGCGACCCTGCGCTAGGGTCTCAGGAGTTTCCAGACTACTACTACCAGCCGCACTTTATTACCACCTGGGTCCAGGCCATCCAAGCCCAAGGCATTAAAAAGATAACTGGGGCGGTGATTGGTGATGCCCAGATTTATGCAGAATCGATGATACCAGCTACGTGGGTTGTAGAAGACTTGGGGGAGTACTATGGGACAGGGGCAAGTGGATTGTCTATTTTTGATAATCTCTACAAGATTACCCTACAGGCGGGTAGCGAAGGCGAAGCTGCCTCACTAATCGACGTTACCCCCTCCATCCCAGAGGAAATACAAATCATATCCTACGCCACAGGAGCATCCATTGACCGTGAAAAAACCTGTATTAAGGGATTCCCTTACCAGCCGCTCCGCATCATTCAAGGAAAAATCCCCTATGGCGAGCCAGTCACCCTGAAGGCGAGCAGCCCCGATCCAGCTTGCTGGGCCGCCTACACCTTGCACCGAGCCCTTCAGGAGCAAGCTATTCAAGTAACCCAAAGCCCTACCACAATTCGTAGAGCTGAGCTTACTTCTGCTGCCAGAAACGACCTCTTAACCACCCTATCTCCTCCTTTGTGGCAAATCATCAAAATCATTAACCATAAAAGCCTGAATGGTTACACCGAGCACCTGTTGAAACACCTCGGCTTGGTCACTGCAGGCGCTGGCGATACCTCTAGTGGCACCCAAGCACTGAAGCAGTTCTGGGAAAGCCGAGGTATAGACATCACTGGCATGCTGCTCTTTGATGGCAGTGGATTATCCAGGTACAATGCCCTCACGCCCAAGCAGCTGGTAGAAGCCCTTGCTTACATGAAGCACAGCGCCAATTTCTCTTTTTTTTACGAAGCCCTGCCTATCGTAGGAGAAACGGGCAACGTGGCAGGATTCTGCCAACAACCTTCTCTCAAAGGCCATCTCAGGGCTAAGTCAGGCTACCTGGCTAACGCAAGGGGGTTTGCAGGCTACGGTGCCAATCAGAAGGGCGATGAAATAGCTTTTGCTCTTTTGGTCAACCATTATGACGGCTCTTCTGAAGAGGCAAGAAAGGCACTGGAAGAAATTTTGGAGGTAGTAGTCTCCCAAAAATGAAAACAAATTCCCTCAAATAAAGTAATCATGCTGGGCCAAGCTCCTCCCCTAACTTATTAACAAAAACCCGCTATGAAACTAGCAGTCATCGGTGCCACGGGCCTAGTAGGCCAAACCATATTGGACGTCCTAGCAGCCCGTCAGTTTCCTTTCCAAACTTTGCTCCCTGTAGCCTCAGAAAAATCTACAGGTGCCTCCTTACACTGGGCTGGGCAACCCCATACTGTTCTGCGTCTAGAAGCAGCACTCGCTGCCCAGCCCAACTTGGCCATTTTTGCTACGGATAAGACCATTTCTGAAGCCTGGGTGCCCCAGTTTGTAGCAGCAGGTACCACGGTCATTGATCATTCTACTGCCTGGCGCATGCACCCTGACCACAAACTGATTGTGCCCGAGGTTAATGGCCACTTGCTTCAACCCACCGACAAAATCATTGCTAATCCCAACTGCTCTACTATCCAGCTGGTCATGGCTTTAGCACCACTGCACCAACGCTATGGGCTGGAACGACTCGTAGTGGCTACCTATCAGGCTGTGACAGGTAGCGGGAAGCCAGGCGTCGCCCAACTCATGGCAGAGCGCCAGGGCCAGACCCCTCCGGTCCGAGCCTATCCTCATCCTATTGACCTCAATGTCATTCCGCACATCGATGAGTTTTTGGACAGTGGCTATACCAAAGAAGAGATGAAAGTCGTGAATGAGACACAAAAAATACTCAACGACCCCGCTATCCGTCTGAGCGTTACCGCCGTGCGCGTCCCTGTGTTGGGAGGACATTCTTTGGCGGTCAATGTAACTTTGTCTAAAGACTTCGACTTAGCTGACGTCAGCCAGTTGCTACAGGAAACACCCGGTATTGTGGTACAAAACAATATGTCCGAGCGCCAGTACCCCATGCCGCACTATGCGCAACACCGAGACGAGGTATTTGTCGGGCGTCTGCGTAAAGACCCCTCCCAGCCTCGCACCTTAGATTTGTGGATCGTAGCAGATAACCTGCGCAAAGGGGCGGCTACCAATGCGGTACAGATTGCAGAGCAAGTATATCCATTACTAACCCAGGGCTAAGTATGCAACCTCTAGCAACCCATGTGTCAGGCCAAGGCACCTGTATGCTTATCCTATTATTAACTTTCTCGTTATGACACAGCGTTCCTCGCTTTGTGGCCAAGCCTTTCAACAAGCGGTTATCGCTGACCCACTTTTCCAAGCCATGCAAGCCGGTAATACCTTTCATGAGGAGCAATCACCTGTCCCTAGAGAACGACTGCGCCTACTCACAGTCCAACATGTAGATTTCGAAGGGAACACCCAAACTGGCCAGCTGGTGATGCTCGATGTGTGTGCAGCCGAAGTTTTGGCTCTCTTTCAAGCTCTTTACAAGCGGCGGTTTCCCATAGCAAGAATGCGGTTGATGCATTACTATAACGGTAATGATATTGATTCCATGACCGACAACAATACCTCCGGCTATAACTGCCGTTTTATTAACAATAGTAAAAAAATCTCCCTCCATGCTTACGGCGCAGCGATTGACATTAACCCTGTCCAGAATCCTTGCGTGTATATCGACAGGGAGGCAGCTACTACAACCTATGAACCTGCCAGTGGCATCCAATATGCTAATCGACGTTTAGAACGGCTTGAAAAAAACTACCGAAAGGGCATGGCTGAAGAAGTGGTAGAGATTTTTGCCCAACATGGTTTTTACTGGTGGGGCGGCGACTGGGATACGCCTCTGGACTACCATCACTTTCAGCTTAGTAGAAGTATGGCCGAACTCTATGCAGTTATGGAGCCCACAGCTGCCCAGGCAGCCTTTCATCAAACAACCCATTATTTCAATCAACACAAAAGACCTTTGGAGTTGGCATTGAGCCAGCGATTGGAAAAGGACTTCAAAAAAGAAGGCGCTTTGGCCGAATATTATCAAGAAAATCCCCGGCAGTTCAACCGAGTCTTTCAGCAACTAACAAGCAGCTAAAAATTAAGGCAGGCATACCATGCATAGGCTAGTACAAAAGTGATAAATTAGGCAGATTTTCTGCCTGCTTCTGCCAAAAATAAGTACCCCATGAAAAAATATTCCTGCCTTGCCTTGCTCTACAGTACACTCTTGTTACTTCCTGGGTATACCCTGGCTGCCAAGGAGCCACCTAAGACCCCACTCCCAAATACCTTTCTTATTGACGAATACATGTCTCCTTATGCTTCATCGCCTTGCTTGATGTCTATTAGAGAGGGGCTCAGCCGCACAGAAGAGGGGTTTTGGCAGCCGTCTGATGACTGGTTAAGAAGACTTACGAGCAGTTTCGTTAATAACATTGTTAATGACCGATTGAGCCTTATTAGTCATGAAAAAGCTGGGCATGGTTTCAGGGTAAGAAGCCTTCCTGAACTCAAAGTGTCGAGATATTTTATTTTTCATTCCCCTTTTAATTGG
>JBCCWZ010000018.1:0-12104 GCA_039192615.1 Bacteroidota bacterium | reverse complement strand
GATTGGTTCGCCAAAGCACTCAATCGTGCATTTGAAATTAAACTCGTTACAAAAGATGACTTCCACCACAAGGCCGATCACTACCTTCTGAAAAAGCTAAAAAAGAGTAAAGATCCAGTAGTCAAGAAATACCTCAGCTATTGTGAGACGAATGAGGAAACATTTAAAGTCGTGTGGGATGATAGTCCATACGATATAAAGTGGAAAGCTAAATTTAGAGGTGTTAACCCCTTGTATCTCACAGAGAAAGGATTACTGAAACGCGTGACTGATGCAGATGTTGGGTTTGCTGCACGATTTCATGCCTTGAAGAACAAGCTGCAAAATGGACTCAAGATCAAGCGATTGAAGTCTTGAATGCTGAGATAGAAAGTAGGTGTATTTATATCGCTATTCCTGGGGGGGCACCAGTGAGAGGGTCGTTTTGCAAAAGACTGACAACTTACTTGTCTCCAGTGTCTCTGCGCTGGCGCTCAGAGTGGCAAAAAAGGAGAGACCTATTCGTCCTGTAGTCCTTGAGTTTATAACTCAGGACTACAGTTGAGGAACTTCGGCACCAGGTGAGGAGCTCATCTTAATCGATAAACGGTACAAGATTTTAAACAGTATTGCCCTGAGGAGGCATGGGCAACCGTAAATGCTGATAAGCCTTAGGAGTAGCCACCCTTCCTCTGGGAGTGCGCTGTAGGTAACCCTCTTGAATCAGAAAAGGCTCGTAAACTTCCTCTACCGTCTCTGCCTCTTCGCCACAAGCAGTCGCAATAGTACTAATCCCTACTGGCCCACCGCCAAACTTCTCGATGATAGTAGTCAAGATACGGTTGTCCATCTCGTCCAGGCCATGTTCATCTACGTCCAATGCTTCGAGTGCCAACTGTGCAATCGCCTTGGTTATCGTGCCATCCCCTTTAATCTGCGCAAAATCACGCGTCCTGCGGAGCAGGTTATTAGCAATACGTGGAGTACCCCGACTTCTACGCGCAATTTCGTAGGTAGCTTCTGGTTCAATTTGAGTAGTCAATAGCTGCCCCGACCGCTGTACAATTTTCGTAAGCAGCGCTGCATCGTAATATTCCAGCCGTGCATTGATACCAAAACGGGCTCGCAGCGGCGCCGTCAGTAGCCCCGAACGGGTCGTAGCCCCCACCAATGTAAAAGGATGCAGCTTAAGCTGCACACTGCGGGCATTAGGCCCTGAGTCCAGCATAATATCAATCTTAAAGTCCTCCATAGCCGTATAAAGATACTCCTCGATGACCGGGTTGAGGCGGTGAATTTCATCAATGAACAGCACATCATTCGGTGCCAAGCCCGTCAGCAACCCGGCCAGATCGCTCGGCTTGTCCAAAACAGGCCCTGACGTAGCTTTGATACTCGTTTTTAGCTCATGGGCAATGATGTGGGCCAAAGTCGTCTTGCCCAAGCCTGGCGGCCCATGCAATAACACATGGTCGAGGGGCTCGCTTCGTTGTTGAGCAGCCTGCACAAAGACCTGGAGGTTGGCCACTAGTTTTTCCTGCCCCGTAAAATCTGCCAAGCTCAGCGGCCGCAAAGCTCGCTCCAGCTCGTTGTCTGGGCTATTATCAGGAGCTTGGCCAGGGTCTAGATACTCTTCGCGCATAAGGGGTGCTTTTCAACGAAGGTAACGAACATGGGGCAATAACATGTGAGGTTGTGGGATGCAGGAAGGATGAATAAGTTTGTACCATCATGCCGCACACGCCTCAACAAGTCCTTACTCAGCTACAACAAAAGCAGTATGTACCGGTATACTTTCTCCAGGGTGAGGAGCCATACTATATCGACCTCATTACGAGCTACATGGAGGAAAACGTACTGAGTGATGCCGAGAAAGGTTTTAATCTGACAATAGTATATGGCAAGGAAGGAACAATGCCAACCATTTTGTCGCATGCAAGGCGATTCCCGATGGGGAGTGAATACCAGGTCGTTCTAGTCAAAGAGGCCCAGGAGCTGCAAGACCTAAAAAGAGAAGATGGTAGAAAACTGCTCGAAAGCTATATTCAGTCGCCCCAGCCTGCCACACTGCTTGTTTTTGCTCATAAGTACAAAACCCTGGATGCACGCAGGTCGTTGAGCAAGGCATTAGCCAAGCAAGCTGTCTTGGTGAATAGCAAAAAACTATACGACAATCAGCTAGGGGCATGGATGACGGCCTATGCAAGCGATAAAAGATGCAGCATTACTGAAAAGGCTACCTGGATGCTCCAAGAGTACATCGGCAATGACCTAGAACGGTTGGCCAATGAGCTCAACAAAATTTGCCTCAACATCGAGCAAAGCACAGAAATAGACGATGTGATGGTGCAGACTTATGTGGGCATCAGCCGCAACTTCAATGCTTTTGAGCTGCAAAAAGCGTTGGCGAAAAAAGACGTACCTAAAGCCCAGCAGATCGTGTCTCACTTTGCAGCTAACCCTAAAAATAACCCGGCTATTCCTTTAGTTGCTTTACTGTTTTCTTTTTTTAGCAAACTACTACGCCTGCACCATGCCCAAGACAAGTCCGATGCTGTCCTGGCTAAAGCACTCCAGGTAAGCCCTTACTTTGTGCAAGAGTATATCTTAGCAGCCAAGCATTATCCCTTGCCTAAAGTAATTGAGAACATTCACCACCTACACCAAGCAGACTTGCAACTCAAAGGGGTCGACTACCCTGCCACGCCCGAAGGCCAAATCCTCAAAGAGTTGATCTTCAAGTTGATGCATTAAGGCTTAAAAGTGGTTGCTTACGGCTACTCTGCAGCCATTAAGACATCGCAGACACCAATATTCTATGTTTAAAGTAGATAGGCTGCAGACTCCAAAAGCTATTAGCCATTTTTAGAAGCTAGAGCCCAGGCCAATGATACCACCCAAAAAACCAATGTCCAGCCTAAAAATAAATTCAGCACCAGGATAGCAGAAAAGTTATTGTTCCTAATAAAAGCAATGATACTTGGTAGAAAATAGAGCGTGAGTGGGAAAAGCGTAATGGCTAAGATGACGAGCAGAACGCGGATGATAATCTTTAATATGAGTAGGATAGCTTTAAAAACAAAGTTGGTGGCCTTTGACATGATGTGTGGAGAGTAGCGTTTGTTTTCTCAACCACAAGCTCGCAAACTTAATTTAGGAATCAAAACAGGCACAATTACGGGCTATGTCCTTATTGGCTCGGAAGTTATTTCTGTACTAGTAAGCAATACTACAACTTGGAGGTCTACAGTGCTTGGAAAAAACAATAGTAACTTGGGCCTAGTCATTGAACATATAGAGCATCTTTTGTTTTCCCACGACCTTAGCTAATCGTATTATGCTCAAATCCATCATCGTAGCCAAAGCCCAAAACAACGCCATTGGCAAAGACAACCAGCTGCTCTGGCATCTACCCCAGGATATGAAGCATTTCAAACAGACAACAATGGGGCATCACATGATCATGGGCCGTAAGACTTTTGAATCTATTGGAAGGCCCCTTCCAGGCAGAGAGCTTATTGTAGTGACGCGCAACCCAGACTATCATGCCCCAGGGTGCAAAACAGTGGGTAACATCGAAGAGGCCCTGGCCTGGGCTGAACAAGCAGGCGAGCCAGAAGTATTGATCGCAGGGGGGGAGGAAATTTACCGTGCTACCCTGCCATTAACAGACAAGATTTATCTCACAGAAGTGAAGACAGTACTGGAAGGCGATACATTCTTCCCAACGCTGGATCAAAACAAATGGAGAGAAATGCAACGCACCGCTCACCCTGCAGACGAGAATCATGCCTATGCATACGATTTTGTGGAGCTAATAAACGTATCCGTACCTGATTTCATCGACAAAAACATTACAGCAAGTTAACGGCCTTACCAGTCCTTCAATGCCCCCAAAAGCCCTCATCCAACGCCAATTGGTCACAGGCAAGAAAGTAGTAAATTTGCTACCTGCATAAAGTACGAAGCCCTCCCATCTATGGCCCAAAACACCTATAAATACAGAAAACAAAAACCCAAGAGACGCTCATCCTTTCTCCCCTCCATCACTGGGATGATTGACAAACGCTTTCAAATAGCACTCGGCATTATCCTACAAGGAATAAGTATATTCCTACTATTGGCGTTTGTAGGGCATCTCGTTCATGGTAAGGCTGACCAGAGCACCATTGAAGCAGCGCACGCGCTGGGTATCAAAGTAGCCGGCGCCGAAATCCGCAACTGGTTGGGCCTAGTCGGGGCTATGAGTGCCTACTACTTCATGTTTCGGTGGTTAGGCATTGCCGCCTTTCTACTTCTTCCCCCACTCTATTTGCTAGGCTATTACAGCATCTACAGCAGGCTGCCAGGAGACATTAGCCTTTATAGAATTACGCTGGGAGCCATCTTCAGCATTCTCTGGATCAATGTTGCTTTAGGCTATGTAGACCTTCTAGTGCCACAAACAGCCTTACTCGAAACCCTTGTTGGTGGCGTTGGTTTTGAGTTGAGCCTTTTGTTTGATAGCCTGCTAGGATGGGGCACCCTGATCTTCTTGCTCACCGCCTTGGGTATATTTCTCCTATACTTTTTCAACATTACCTCCTTACCCAGGCTCTTCAAGTCCACACCAACTCCCAAAACCCTGCTAGAAGCGTATGTAGAAGAATCTCCAGAGCAATCCATAGATGTCCTAGCTACGGAACAGGAAATTGGTGTAGCCCCGCAACAGCCCCTACACTCACCAGCTACGGAACAAAAAGAAGCAATACCCCATCTTTCCACTGTAGAAGACATTCCCCTGGAAATAGAAGCAGCCCATGAAGCACCAGCGGCATCGCCGAATGAGGGCCCTAGCTTTACGGTAGCGCCTAGCAAAAGCCAAGAAAAACCAGCGGAACAACTAGAAAATTACGATCCTAAGTTGGACCTCTCTGCATACCAGTATCCTACTTTGGAGCTGTTGGACGAACATGCGCACACCAAGGTGGCGGTGAGCCCAGAAGAGCTCGCCCAAAACAAAGACAAGATTGTAGAGACGTTGACCAACTTCAAGATCAGCATCTCCAGTATTAAAGCGACCATTGGGCCTACCGTTACCCTTTACGAAATCGTTCCCGAAGCAGGCATCAAAATATCCAGGATCAAAAACTTAGAAGACGATATTGCCCTGAGTCTTGCTGCTTTGGGCATTCGCATCATTGCTCCCATCCCCGGCAAAGGCACCATTGGCATTGAAGTGCCTAACAAACACCGAGAAATGGTACCCATGAGAGCCATCCTGGCCACAGAGAAATTCATGAAAAGCCCCATGGAGCTCCCGGTTATTATG
Source organism: Bacteroidota bacterium (assembly GCA_039192615.1). Taxonomy (GTDB): domain Bacteria; phylum Bacteroidota; class Bacteroidia; order Cytophagales; family Amoebophilaceae; genus UBA8403. The sequence goes on along the minus strand of JBCCWZ010000018.1, from coordinate 6,814 downwards.
GGCAGAACCATCGCCAATGAGACCTATGTGGCAGACCTGGCTCGGATGCCCCACCTCCTCATTGCAGGAGCCACTGGACAAGGAAAGTCTGTAGGGCTCAATGTGGTACTGGCCTCCTTGATCTACAAAAAGCATCCTTCGCAGCTCAAACTGGTGCTCGTAGACCCCAAAAAGGTAGAGCTTTCTTTGTATAACAAGCTAGAACGCCACTTCCTGGCCAAACTCCCCGGAGATGATGAACCTATCATTACAGAAACCAAAAAGGTCATTCATACGCTCAATTCGCTATGCCTAGAAATGGATCAGCGGTACGAGCTCCTCAAGGAGGCAGGCGTCAGAAACATTAAAGAATACAATGAGCGGTTTGTGCAACGCCGGCTGAATCCAGAAAAAGGCCATCGCTTCTTGCCCTACATGGTGCTGGTCATTGATGAGTTTGCCGACATGATGATGACCGCAGGCAAAGAGATTGAAACGCCGATTGCCAGGTTGGCGCAGCTGGCCCGAGCTATTGGCATTCATTTGGTGTTGGCAACGCAAAGGCCCTCGGTCAATGTCATTACCGGTATCATCAAAGCCAACTTTCCGGTGCGGATTTCTTATAAGGTGACTTCACGGATCGACTCGAGGACTATTCTGGATGCCGGAGGGGCAGAGCATTTGGTAGGACGTGGTGACATGCTCTTGTCCATGAACTCAGAGGTCATTCGGCTCCAGTGTCCCTTCTTAGATACCGAAGAAGTAGAACGTGTTTGTGATTATGTGGGAGCACAGCGAGGCTATGAATCGGCTTACCTACTGCCGGCCTACGAAGATGAGCAAGAAGACCGGGGCGAGGTAGACCTCGGCGAAAAAGATCCGATGTTTGAAGACGCAGCCCGCCTGATCGTAACCCATCAGCAAGGTGGCACCTCTCTGATTCAGCGCAAGCTGAAGCTAGGCTATAACCGGGCCGGTAGATTGATCGATCAGCTGGAGGCGGCAGGCATTGTAGGGCCTTTCGAGGGCAGCAAAGCGCGAGAGGTGCTCGTGCCCGACGAATACAGTTTGGAGCTGATGCTTAAAGGGTTGGAAGAAGAAGTATCAAATTAGTTATATTGATTGCTCAGTTATTAGTTATCACGTAAAGCATGAAAAAATATTACTTCCTAGCACTGCTCATCGGTACTATCCGCCTGGCCTGGGCCGGCCCCGCCCATGAGATGGCTGCTCACTTACTGGATCGAATCGGCGAGCAAAAAAACTTCCGCGCTACTTTTACTTACCACATCCAGTCGGATCAAAAGGAGTCCTCAGAAAAGAAATTGGTAGGCAGCATCACTGTGCAAGGTCATCAGTATCGCTTATCCATAGGCGGACAGGAGATCATCAGTGATGGCACCACGGTATGGACTTACCTCCCAGATGCCAATGAAGTGCAAATCAATGCCTACGATCCTGAACAAGGCGCTAGCGCGCCCTGGCTTTTGTTTACTAACTGGCGCCAAACCCATGAATTTTATGACCTCAGCGATCAAATTATCTACAGTAAAAGAGGAGGTTGCTATAAACGTAATGATGGTAATGGCACATACGATATATATCTGACAGCAACGATGGTTGCCAAGGCTTCAGAAAACACTATACAAAAATTAGTAATTACGGGTAATCGAGGCAGACTGGATATCAAACGCTTAGAAGTCCTGGATAGCAACCAACAATGGCATCGCTTCTCTGTCACAAAGTTTAAGACAAGCCTAGCGTTGGATGATGCATTTTTTAAATTTATGCCTGAGAACTATGCAGGCATTGAGGTGATTGATATGCGGTAAGGAGCAAAAAGGCTAAAAGCCTCGATCCTGCCAAGGCAACCTACCATGCAAGAAGATTTCTTCTACTATCTCTGGAAGCTTCAGTATTTCGACAAGAAAGACCTCACCACCTGCCAAGGGGAATCCCTGACTATCTTGCAGCCAGGTACACGCAATGACCACGCTGGGCCTGATTTTTTCAACGGCAAGGTCATCATTAACGACGTCACTTGGCATGGCCATGTAGAGATGCATATCAATGCCTCTGACTGGTATGCCCACCAGCACCAGAAGGACAAAGCTTATGACAATGTGATTTTACACGTGGTCTGGAACCACGACAAAGACATCAAGCAGCCCGACGGTACGATTATGCCTACCCTGGCTTTGCAGAACAGGGTAGCCCCTGGGCTGTATCAGCGGTATCAACAACTCTTACAAAACCAGGATACGATTCTTTGCGCTCAGCAGCTGCCCCAGGTACCCGACCTTGTCAAGGCTTCTATGCTGGATAAGGCCCTTTTCCAACGCCTAACCCACAAGAACAACTTAGTTTATCAGCTTTTGGAGGCTAATAAAGGCGATTGGGAGGAGACGGCTTACCAGCTCTTGGCCCATAACTTTGGTTTCAAGGTCAACAGTGCTGCGTTGTTAGCCTTGGCCAAAGACTTACCCCTCAAAGTAATCACTAAGCAAGCAGGCCAGCTGCTATCCATAGAAGCCCTACTCCTGGGCCAAGCAGGGCTGCTGCACCAGGAAGTGCAAGAAAAAGATGATTACCTGGCAGCCCTCCAAAAGGAGCATCAATACTTAGTGCACAAATACCAATTGCCCACGGACAAAATCCCCCCAAGCCAGTGGAAGTTCTTCCGGCTAAGGCCTGCTAACTTCCCCACCATTCGCATGGCACAATTTGCCCAGCTACTACACCAACATCCCAATATTTTTTCCTTACTCGTCAACACGCCTACCGAAATACTCCGCCAAAAACTAGCGGTCATTCAATCCTCCTACTGGCAAGACCATTACCAGTGGGCCAAACAGAGCCAAGCAACAATCCCAGGTTTGGGCAAGGCTAGCATTGAAAGCATTCTTATCAATACCGTGGTGCCTTTGCTGGTGGCTTATGGCAAGGCCAAAGACGAGCAGGACTATGTAGACAGGGCAGTGGCCATTTTGCAACATTTACCGGCAGAGCACAATACCATTACCCGCCACTGGGAGGCAGTAGGCATCCGCGTCAAAAGTGCTTTTGACTCGCAGGCGCTGATTGAGCTTTTTAACCACTTTTGTTCGCAGAAAAAATGTCTCTCGTGTGACATTGGCGTAGCTATTCTACAAAAAGAGTCACACGCTGGCTGAATCTTTTGACAGGGTTAGCATGCCAACTACGGCAGGTGCAATCCTCCTTATGTTTTATATTATAATGGAGTTTTTGGTATTTTAGCTAATGGGCATAACTCATTAAACCATACAACTATGAAAAAAATCAACTTAAACACACTCATGGGTCTTTTGCTTACGCTATTAGTAGCCAGCTGTACAGGCACAGGCTCTAAGCATAATTTTGACGGAGATTCAGATGACGAAGATCAGAATGCGGCCTGGGGAAAGTTTCAGAACACCAGCTCGATGACCTCCCTCGGCGAATGTGATGCTTTAAGTAACGTGTGCAAGGCATTTAAAAGTCTTGAAGAAATAAATTTTGAGGAGATGAAAAAGCAAATAGGTAAGGCCAAAGACACTAACGCATCAGTAAACGATAGGGAAGAAGCAGTCAAGAAAGTAACCTCCGCGTTGCAAAAAGTTCCCAAGTGTATCATACCTATTAAAAGCTCAAAACACGAAGAAACTTTACTAGGACTTATGTTGCTAGGGAACGAAAAGTTTAAGCAAAAAATGCAAAACCTCACAGATCTCCTAGAAAATCTAACAGAGCTAAAAGAGGAAAGTATAGCAAGGAATAAGGATTTTGATGCGTTCAAATGTCGATTAGCTAACACAAGCTACTACGTACTAGCAACATTTACCAACGCTGTACAAAAGGTTGAAGGAAATGTTGAGCTTTCATCTCAATCAGATTCCACAGTAGTTTCAGGTTTCTTGGACAAGTTGAATGACTTAGCACAAGATGTTGAATTACATTGGGCAAACCTCACCACTCTTGCCATAGGCATGACCAAGCTCAAGCAATTACTTACAAATCAGCAACCAAGTACCCCTGTCGCCTCATCGTCAAACCCTTCTTCTTGGATCTACTAAGCCGAGTGAGAACCACTTGGAATTTTAGCAGGGTGTAGGTTTGTGCCTACACCCTTTTTTGGCCGCTGTATCTGGAACTGCTCCCTGGTCAGCCAGAGACAAGGTTCGCGGGAATGACAAGGCGCTTAGCGTATTCATAACTCATCATTGATAATTATACCTAGCGGCATACCTGCTAGCCTCCGTAGCTCTACTTCCCTTTTTTTGAGGTTATAGCCCATCTCCAAACATTGCTGCGTAGCCCTTCGAGCTTCTTCTTGCTTGCGCTTCAAGGCTAGCAACGTGATACTGCCCAAACGGTACTTCTCTAAAGCCGCTTCAGCACGCGCCTGGCTCACTTGTACACTTCGCTGCTGGAGGGTATAATCCTGCAACTGTTGGGTATAAACCAGGAACTCGCTCCGGAGTTTTTCTTCTTCGTCTACCTGCTTGCCAGCCAGGGCTAATCGCTGGTTCTCCTCTTCCAAGCGCTCTTTGCGTACATTAATCGCGTACTGAAAAATGTTCGTGAAGTCCAAAGTAAGCCCTATGCGGTACTGAGGTTGCTTATCCCAGCAAGCATAAGTCAAGTCTAGCCCAAGACTCGGAAACAGCCGATCGGCTTGCTCGATTTTCAACGCGTTGATGCTGTTTTTGGATTGCTTTTGGGCGAGTAGCAGGACAGGGCTTGTGGTTTTATAGGTAGCAAGCAATGTCTCCCAATCCAATGGCTCAGGCAAAGGAATTTCTTCTGTTACATCAAATGCTGCAAACTCGTCCCTACCTAGTTGCCGACAGAAAGCGCGTTTATCACGCACTATGGTCTCTTCCTGCCTCCAGAAGGTAGCATAAGCCTGGTCATAAGTTACTTGGGCATCTAGGTAGTCTAGTTCTGTTTCTTGGCCCACTTCATATTTTGTCTTTGTCAGCTGTAAGGTCTCTTTAGCCACGGCAAGGCTCTCTACTTCCATCTTTTGCTTTTGTTGTGCCAAAACCAGGCCGTAGTAGGCTTTGATGGCTGCTGCTACTTGAGCGGCCACTTCCTGCTGCCATCTCAATTCGCTGATTTGGTCTTTGATACGCAAGGTTTGATAGCTAAAAAAGCTAGAAGGCGCCAACCTCCAGCTTAATCCTATCTCATTCTTCAACCATATGTGCTCATAGTGCATATTGCGCGAGTGCTGCCTAGCTGATTGGGGCCAAGTGGCGCCTACACTGGGCAGCGTCAGGGTAGGGAAGAAAGCGGTTTTAATAAGGTGGTTTTCTTGGCTGTCTATTCTTCGCCTGTTGCGTGCTTGCTGAAGGATTTTGTTGTTTTGAAGTACTTCTTGCATGGCTTCTTCCAGTGTCAGCAAAGGCTGCGCCTGCAGTAGCGTAGGGGTCATAAAGAACAAACATCCAGGCACAATGAGCTTGAACAAATGGTAAACAAATGATCGATGCATAGTGGTGAATCTATTTGTTAGGATACAATATGTCCGTCTTTGATCACAATGGTTCTGTCACATTGTTCGGCTACTTCGGCGCTGTGGGTGACGATGAGGACGGTCTTGCCAGCTTGGTGCAGCTCTTTGAAAAGGGTCATAATCTCTGCTGAAGTGTTACTATCCAAGGCACCAGTAGGCTCGTCAGCCAAAATCAGCGGCGGATTAGTGATGAGCGCTCTGGCAATGGCTACGCGCTGCTGCTGCCCACCCGACAGCTCATGAGGCAGGTGAGCCTGGTGGTCTTTTAGCCCCAAACGGGTGAGCATCGCCTCGGCCCGGGCAAGTCGTTCTTTTTTGCCTATGCGTTGGTAATACAACGGGAGGGCCACATTGTAAAGGGCAGTCTTGCCAGGAATGAGAAAAAAACGCTGAAAGACAAAGCCAATGAGCCGGTTGCGATATTGGGTAGCTTGGCCTTCTGTCAGGCCCTGGATAGGAATTTGGTTGAGGTAATAGCTGCCTGTATCATAGGTGTCAAGCATCCCTATAATGTTCATCAAGGTAGACTTGCCGGCACCGGACTGCCCCATCAAGGCGACTAATTCTCCAGGCTGCACATGGAGGTTGACGCGTTTGAGGACTTGTAGCTGGCGATTCCCCAGCTGGTAGTGCTTAGAAAGGTCTTCAATGCGTATCATCGGCTACAATTACCTGGTCATTTTCTGTAAGGCCCTCTTTGACTTCTACGTGGATGCCATCGGAGACGCCTAGCTGAATGGGTTTCTTGACTTTCTGGTTGTTTTCATAGACCCAGACAAAAGAGTTATCATCTTTTTCCGTTGTTGCTGAGGCATCTTGGTGTAGGCATTTCTCTGGGATAGCCAGTACGTCCTTAGCTTCCTCCAACACAATATCTGCCATGGCGGTATAACCTGCCCGAATGCTCCCTTTGTCTTCAGGCTTGATTGCTAGCTTGCCCTCTATATCAAACTTAACACTCCGATTTTCTTTATTACCACTGGCTTTAGGGGCTACTTTGGTAAGCGTAGTAGTAAACTTTTTATCCTTGATGGCCGTCAGCGACACTTCAAATTGCATGCCCTTGCGCAGGTGGGCTACTTCCATTTCGCCTACCTGGCCTTGAAAAAGCATGATGCTCATGTCAGAAATGATAGCAATAGGCTTTCCTTCGCTATGGGTGCTATAGGGGGCAACGATGCTCCCTTCTTTGCAGGACAGCTCAGACACAATGCCACCTATCGTAGCTGTAATGATGTTAGAAGTCTCTTTAGCGCCTGCTATACGGCCCTTAAGCTCAAGGTCTAGTGCATTTTGTGCTGTTGTTAGCGCTTCCCT
>JBCCWZ010000017.1:0-12820 GCA_039192615.1 Bacteroidota bacterium | reverse complement strand
GGCAAAAATATCGCTCAGCTTACCTGCCGCAGATTGGGCACGGTAAGCCTGATAAAAGAGGGTAGTAAAAGAGGTTTGTGGCTGGCGAGGCTGCTTTTGCTGTGCCTGCTCCAGGGCTGCCAAAAAAATAGGATCCTTGCTGCCCCCTGAAAGTCCTTGTATAAGCTCCACCGGCGACACCTCGAGCGTCACGTGCATGCCCCCCTGTAAGTCCAAGCCCAGAGCTAGCTCGTTTTCTTTTACCTGCTCATATGTATACTGCAGACCTAGCAGTTTGTAAACGGGCTTTTTCCAGACATCTTCTAGGTACGCTTGTTTCTTCGCGAAGTCAATTTGGCCAGTCTCGTCCGTAGCATGGGCAGTTGCTTTTTGCTGCACTCGGAACGAAGCCCAAGTAAAAGACAGGTAGTAAACACAAAGCAGTGAAACGATAACGGTAAGGAAAACAACAAGGCCCCTGTTACGCATGATGAGGTGTAAATTTAAAGGTCAAAACAATCCCCAAAGTTATCCTCTGCAAGGCTGGTATACAAGCCAGGAGTACGGCCCTGGTCTTATTGGCTGATTGAGTGATTTAATGATTGGTTGATTGCCTCGCTAGGGCTGTGTAAGAAGACTACTGCCTGCCTAGAGATCGTATGGATTCCCGCGTAGGCGGGAATGACAGCATTCTAGAGGCAAAAAACCAATCTCTTTCTTTTATTTATTTTGTCATTCCCGCGTAGGCGGGAATCCATCTCGACAAAATGTCCATCTCTGAATGGGCATTCAAGGATTCATAGCCAGTGCCCAAAGAGTCTTTATTGACTTTTCTAGGACTTATTGAATAGTCCCAACAGAGCTAGTTAGCAAGGGAATGCCTTTCTTTGTGTGAGGTCTCTCGTTTGTATTGGCCTGATAAAGCGGTAGGTGCATTGTCATGCTGAACGAAGTGAAGCATCTTTGCTAGCGTCCCTCGTGAAGTGAGATTCCTCACCCGTTCCTTCACTCCGTTCAGGACAAGGTTCGGGATGACAGAAGGAATCGTATAAATCACCCAATCATCAAATCACTCAAGCAACAAATGATCCTATGCCCTTAATCAAATCTGCTTCTGGCGTCCGCGGAACTATAGGCGGTCAGCCCGGTGATGCCCTAACACCCGTGGATGTGGTGAGTTTAACCGCCGCTTTTGGAAGTTGGCTTTTACAGCAAAATAAAGGCAGAAAAATAGTGATAGGGCGTGATGCACGGCCTTCAGGGCCCCTGGTCAGCCAGCTGGTCAGTGCTACGCTGCAAAGCCTGGGGCTAGATGTGGTAGACGTAGGCTTGTCAACGACTCCAACGGTTGAAATGGCTGTGGTACAACAGCACGCCTGCGGCGGCATCGTCATCACGGCCAGCCATAACCCGGAAGCATGGAATGCCTTGAAGCTACTCAACCATGCGGGCGAATTTTTAAGCCCAGCTGCTGCTGCTGAAGTATTTGATCGAGCTGAGGTGGGACACTATACTTTTGTGCCCGTAGAACAGCTGGGCCAGTATACCCAGCGAAAAGACGCTATTGCCCAGCACATTGAAAAAATATTGGCCTTGCCGTTGGTTGATGTGCCTGCCATTCGGAACCGTCAGTTCAAGATTGCTATCGATGCAGTGAACTCTACTGGTGGCCTGGCCATACCGCAATTGCTCAAAGCCCTGGGGGTAGCGCATATTACGCCGCTGCATTGTGAACCTAATGGCCAGTTCCCGCACAACCCAGAGCCTCTGCCTGCGCACCTGACGGATTTGGCGCAGGCCGTACCTGTCGGCAATCATGACTTGGGCTTGGCTGTAGACCCGGATGTAGACCGGCTCGTAGTCATCGACGAAAAGGGCATGCCCTGGGGCGAGGACTATACGTTGGTAGCCGTGGCTGACTATGTATTGCGCCATACGCCAGGCAATACGGTGTCGAATTTATCTTCTTCCAAGGCCCTGCAAGATATTACGGCGCAGCACGGAGGGCAGCATTCCAGTAGCCCTGTAGGCGAGCAGCACGTAGTAGCCCAAATGAAAGCCACCCAAGCCGTGATCGGCGGCGAAGGCAATGGTGGAGTTATTTATCCTGTGCTACACTACGGCCGCGATGCCCTGGTAGGAATTGCGTTGCTCTTGTCGCACCTGGCTCGCACTAAACAAACGGCCTCAGCTCTACGAGCGGGCTATCCAAGCTATGCCATGATTAAAGAAAAAATTCAATTAACTCCGACTACAGACCTGGGTGCTTTGCTCAATGAGGTACAACAAAAATACCGTGGCTATCCCCTGAACACCGAAGACGGCGTCAAGATTAGTTTCGAAAACGGATGGGTACACTTGCGGCAGTCCAATACTGAACCCTTAATTCGTATCTATGCCGAGTCCTTTACCACCGACCAGGCCACGCAGTTGGTTCAACAGGTGAGGGCGCAACTCAGTCTTTAAAAAAACGATTCATGCAGGTTTACCTAGACAATGCTGCCACGACACGCTTGCACCCAGAGGTGCTGGAGGCTATGCTGCCTCACATGGACACCTTGTGTGGTAATCCTTCTTCAGTGCATGCCCATGGTCGTCAGGCCAAAGTAGCGGTAGAAAAAGCGCGCAAGCAGGTGGCTGAATTACTGAACGTATCGCCTGCTGAAATCTTTTTTACGTCGGGGGGTACTGAGGGGAATAACACGGCTTTGTTGGGGACTATCGAAGCAGCTCGCAAGCAGGATGTGATTACTTCCTCCCTGGAGCACCACGCCGTGCTGCATCCTTTGATACACTTGTCCAAAGAGAAACGCATCCGCATACACCAAGTGCAAACAGATCGTCGAGGCCGTCTCAACTATAACCATCTGGAGCAGTTGCTCAAAACCCACCCTTACCCGTTGGTAAGCCTTATGCACGCCAACAATGAGTTGGGAAATATCAATGACCTGGAACGTATTGGTTCGTTTTGTAAGACCTACGATGCCTTTTTTCATACAGATGCCGTACAGACCATTGGCCACTGCGCATTGGATTTGCAGGCCCTGCCTGTAGATATGGCTGTGGGGTCGGCCCACAAGTTTCATGGCCCTAAGGGCGTAGGACTGCTTTACATCTCTTCGGAAATACCCATTACACCGCTTATCCATGGGGGAGCACAAGAACGCAACATGCGGGGCGGAACGGAAAACGTACCGGGCATTGTGGGCCTTAGCAAGGCCCTGGAGATTGCTTGCCAAAACTTGACAGAAGATCGAGCCTATATCCAGGGATTGAAAAATAGAATGATTGAGCGTTTGCAAGCACTTATTCCAGATGTTGACTTCAACGGTATGAGTGCCGATGCTGATGCCAGTTTGTATACCATCCTCAACGTCAGTTTGCCACCTGCAGATAGTTATGACATGTTGGTGTTTAACCTAGACATTCAGCAGATTTCTGCCTCTGTAGGCAGCGCTTGTGCTAGTGGTAGCCAAGAAGTTTCGCACGTGTTGCAATCCCTGGGCCTCGACGATAGGCGGGGGAATGTGCGGCTCTCATTTAGTAAATACAACACCCCTGAGGAGATTGACTACGTGGCAGAACAGTTGGCCTTACTTTACAAAGGCTAGTAGATAAACTCGTAGACCTTACATGTTACTGCGTCATTAAGGGTATTCCTTGTATATTTGGCAGTATGAAAAAAGGCCCTTGGAGATATTATCTACTTGCCCTACTCGTCATTTTTGTCGATCAAGCCTTAAAGCTTTGGGTACATTTCAACATGCAAATGGGCCCTCAGGGTGCTATTCGGCTAATAGGCGATTGGTTTAAGCTTCACTACACGCTCAACCCAGGCATGGCCTTTGGCATCCAGTTTGGTTTTAGGCACGGCAAACTAATCCTCACGCTAGGGCGTATCGTGGCTGCTTTTGTAATTGGCTATCATATATGGCGCTTGTGGAGGAGAGGAGACATGCTCCGGGGTCAGTTATGGGGCTGGGCCTTAGTCTTGGGCGGGGCCGTAGGTAATGTGATTGACAGTACGTTTTACGCTGTCTGGCTGGATAATGGGCCCCAAAATGCGCCAATGACTTGGTTTAATGGACAAGTAATCGATATGCTTTACTTGGACGTTTGGGAGACGTGGATTCCTGCTTGGGTGCCTTTGGTGGGGAATAGCTACATAGCTGTTTTTCCTATTTTCAATTTGGCCGATATAGCGATTCTGCTGGGTGGTGTCTTAATAATTTTCTGGGCAAGGAGAAATATAATCAACAAATATGCGCTGTTCTCAAAGCCTACTACTGCTGAGCCATCTCCAGCAGCCAGCCAGCAACCCCCTAGCCCCAGCGAGTCAATAGAAAATCTTGGATCAGCGGAATAAAGCTGCTAGTACCCCCTGATCCTATCAAAGCAATGACCTCGGGTTTGCCACCTTGCTCTAAAGCATCCAGGAGATTTTCTCGGGTACACATCACCTTCTGCTCCAAGACCATTTGATTGAAGATACATGCCGAAGTAATCCCTTCAATAGGTTCCTCCCGATCTGGATAAAGGTCAAGCAAGAACACCTGATCAGCCAAATCCAAACTCTGCGCAAATCCGCTAGCAAAATCTCTTGTTCTTGTGTACAAATTAGGCCGAAAAATAGCCGTTATTTTTTTGCCAGGATATACTAAACGGATCGTCTTCAGCAAGGCAACGATCTCGATCGGATGATGGGCATAGTCGTCCAAGAAAATCAACTTTTCGTTGCGGATGACATAATCAAAACGTCGCTTGATACCCTGGAAAGTAGCCATACCTTTGCGAATGGTCTCTACATCGAAGCCCAAAGCCAGACAAGCTGTAATCACTGCCAAAGCATTTTCCACATTGTGGTAGCCAGGCACTGCCAACCGAAGGTTCCTAATCATTGTCTCTTCCCCTACGTAGTCAAAATAGAAATCACCATCCCTGATACAAACATTATCAGCCCTGACAGGCGCATCCGTTAGGGCATAGCGAATGATATTGGGAGCCTCTTCGGGAAGCTGTAGTTGTTGGGCTGCTTGTTGGTGAACAATAGCTTTTCCAGCAGGTGGCACCAAGGCAATGAATGCTTTGAAAGCATCTTTAAACCCTTGCGCATCGCCGTAGGTATCTAAATGGTCAGGATCGACCGTAGTGACAATAGCGAGATAAGGCTGTAAGTGTAGAAAGAAGCGATCAAATTCATCCGCTTCGATGGCCATGATGGTGTCCTCTTGGGGCGTGCCACTCATGATGAGGTTGGACTCATAGCCTTTGGCAATCCCTCCTAGAAAGCCCACCATGCTTTGCCCCGCACTGTGTAGTAGGTGGGCTGCTAGCGAAGAAGTAGTTGTTTTGCCATGCGTACCTGCCACGGCTAGGGTAGGATGGTGTTGGGTGATCATCGCTAACACCGCTGCTCGCTTGAATACCTGATAGTGGTTAGCCTTGAAGTGGCTCAGCACTTGGTTCTTCGAAGAGATGGCGGGTGTGTAGACAATAAGGGTCTGCTCTTGATGCTGCTTTACCGCTACTGGAATGGACTCGACCCGGTCGTCGAAGTGGATCTGAATGCCCTCTTTCATCAGTTGGTCAGTGAGAGCCGTAGCATCCCGGTCGTAGCCAAAAACTTGTACTCCCTGTGCATTGAACCACCTGGCTAACGCACTCATGCCAGTCCCCCCAATGCCGATCAGGTAAACATATTTGTAGTCTTTCATGCTGTAGAGTTTGTACTTACGCCCTAAGGCTAGCCAGTGCCATCATCTCTTGCACAATGGTAGTTGTAGCCTGCGGCCGCGCCAAAGTTTTGATATTACTTGCCAGCTTATTCCGGCGCTCTTCAGCCTGCAAGAGCTTGACTACCTCTTGTGCTAGTGTCTGCCTCGCCTCACTATCCTTGACCATCAGCGCAGCGTCTTTGGCCACCAAGGGCAACACATTTTTGGTCTGATGGTCGTTGGTGACGTTGGGAGAAGGCACAAAAATGGTGGGCTTTTGCGCTACGCAAAGCTCCGCAATAGTCCCAGCGCCTGCCCTGGCTACCACCATATCTGCGGCTGCATAGGCCAGGTGGATGGGTTCGATAAAAGGATAGAGTTTAACGGCCTGGCGTTGCTGTGGGGTAAGCTGCGCTTGGATGCCCTCAAAATACAGTCGCCCCGTTACCCAGATGAGCTGAAGGCCTGCCTCTATCAGCAGATCGAGGGATTGTAAGATGCTTTCATTGATAGTTTTTGCTCCCAAACTCCCTCCGAGGACTAGCAAACAAGGCTTGTCAGGCACCAAGCCAAAATGTGTATAAGCATCTGGCCGTTGCTCAGCTAGGTTCAGCAAGTCGCCCCGCACAGGATTGCCTGTGATGACGAGTTTTTTCGCAGGAAAGTACTGCTCCATGCCCTCGTAAGCCACACAAACCTTGTCTACATACCTCGCTAGAAGCCGATTGGTAACGCCAGGCATGGCGTTCTGCTCTTGGATAAGGGTAGGGATGTTGCGTTGGGCAGCCATGTAAAGAAGGGGCGCACTGGCATAGCCCCCGGTGCCAATGACTACGTCCGGGCGAAAACTTTGGAGTATGCTGCGGGCTTGTCGCAAGCTATCCATGAGCTTGAAAGGCAGCGAAAAATTACGCCAAAGCTGCCGGCGCTGAAATCCTGCGATGTTGAGCCCTACGATGGAATAACCTGCTTCGGGTACCTTTTTCATCTCCATTTTTCCACGAGCACCTACAAATAGTAGGGAGGAGGCAGGGTACTGTTGTTGGAAAGTCTGGGCAATAGCAATGGCTGGATATATGTGGCCGCCGGTGCCACCGCCACTGAGAATTACTTTCATGTTGTGTTGGTTAAGTTCTCTTCTTATGCTCCTATGTATAAAGAGCTGAGACTACTACACAATCCCTAACGAAATTTTCATCTCCTTGACGGCTCTTTTATCATCGGTCATGACCAACAGTTTATCCCCAGCCTCAATCACGGTATCGCCGCGGGGGGTCATATATTGATTCTTCCTGCTGATGAGCACAATCAGGGATCCTTTGGGGAAGCCAAGTTCTACAATTTTTTTGCCTGCTGCCGTGGCCGCTGGCGTGACCTCTAGCTCTAGAAGCACACTTTTGACGTCTTCGGAGAGGCTGATGGCTTGGGCTTTTTTCTTGGATATTTTTTCCTCGAGCTGGAGCCATTGCGCCAAGGGCTGCAGGGTGGTGCCTTGCAGTAGAATAGAGGTGAGGACAATGAAGAAAACGATATGAAAGATAGTCTCAGACTGGTCAATGCCGGCTAACATGGGGTAGGTAGCAAAAACAATAGGGACGGCGCCTCTGAGCCCTACCCAAGAGATGAATAACTTCTGTTTGTTATCCACTTTTTTGACTGGGATCAAAGAAAGAAATACGCCCAATGGTCTGGCTACGAACATCAAAGCAAGAGAGATGAGGAGGCCACTGCCGGCTATGGGGAGGAGCTTTTTGGGGGAGACAAGGAGGCCTAGAACGATGAACATGACTACCTGCATGAGCCAGACGATACCATCGTAGAATCTGATGAGGCTTTTTTTGTGCAAGAAGTTTTGGCTACCCAGCATCAGGGCAGCAATGTAGACCGCTAAAAAGCCACTACCGTGGATAGCGTTGGTGGCCGAATAAGTAAACAAGATCATGGAGAGTGTTAGCGCCGGATACAGGGCCTCATTGGCAATCTGTGCTCTGTTGACCACTAATAGCATGGCTTTGCCCACTAAGAGCCCTACCAATCCACCAATCAGCATCTCCTGAAAGAACATAGGAATAGCCGCCATTAAGCTGATGTCGCCTCCTTGAGTAATAGTACTCATGAAAAAGAGCATCAAGAAATAGGCCATGACGTCGTTACTACCAGACTCTAGCTCCAGGGTAGGCGCTAGGTTGTGTTTGAGGCGGATGTTGCTGGAACGCAAAATGGAAAACACAGCTGCTGCGTCCGTAGAAGATACAATGGAACCCATCAAAAGACTTTCTGGCAAGGTCAGGTTAGTGGTCCAATAGATGACATAACCAATGCTAAAGGCCGTGGCCAATACGCCAATAGTAGAAAGCAATGCCCCATTCCATATAATAGGTTTGATATGATCAAATTCGGTGTCCAATCCACCGAAAAAAAGAATGAGCGTGATGGTGATAGCCCCCAGTGCCTTAGCCACTTGCAAATTGTCAAAACTAATGCCCCCGATGCCATCAGAGCCAGCCAACATGCCGATGGCTAGAAAGATCAGCAGCGAAGGAATCCATAGCAGGGTGGAAATCTTGCTGGCCAGAATGCTCACAAAAAGTAAAAAGGAACCTACAATAAGGATAGTTTCGACCGTAAAATCCATTGGAGATGTTATTTATTGCTGACCTAAAATAGCAACTATGAGCCATAAAAAGAAGGGATAGAAAGGATAATGCCCGATTTTGATCGCCTATCTTTACAGCCATATCTACTCCCTATGTCCATAAAGACCCATCGCTACTTTCTGCAGATTGCTTACCGTGGGACGCATTATCATGGTTGGCAGGTACAGCCCAATGCCACTACTGTGCAAGGGGTTATTCAGGACTGCCTAAAGCAGATTTTACGGCGGGAAGTGCCGATTATAGGCAGTGGCAGAACAGACACGGGCGTGCATGCCTACCAGCAATTTGCCCACGTCGACTTGGCCTCTGATCTCGATATTAGTCGCCTCCATTACCAACTCAATGCGGTTTTGTCCCCAGACATTGCTATTGAAGCCATCAGGCCGGTTGTGCCTGCGGCCCATGCCCGCTTTGATGCTATTTCCAGAACTTATTTGTATACCGTTGTACGAGC
This sequence comes from Bacteroidota bacterium, assembly GCA_039192615.1. GTDB lineage: Bacteria > Bacteroidota > Bacteroidia > Cytophagales > Amoebophilaceae > UBA8403. The sequence continues at coordinate 4,016 of JBCCWZ010000017.1, read as the reverse complement.
CAAAGCTCCTTTTCAGCAGGAGACCAGCTACTGGCTGCGTGGTGCCTTGGATATCTCCAAGATGAATGAAGCCGCAGCCATCTTGTGCCACAAGCAAGACTTTCAAAGCCTTTGTAGAGCGCGTCCCGTAGATCATCACTTTCTCTGCAACGTCATGGAAGCCCAATGGCTCGTACAAGGAGCACAGTTGATTTTCCACATCAAAGCCAATCGTTTTTTGCGGAGCATGGTACGAATGATTGTCAGTCTTTTGTTGAAGATAGGGCGGAAAGAGATGAGCTTATCGGCCTTTGAGACCTTAATTGATAAAAAGGAACGTGACTTCGCCATCAGTCTAGTCCCTGCGCGGGGACTAGCCTTGACGGAAGTGGCTTATCCAGCCCATCTCTTTATTCCCTGAATATCATAGGCTTTAAGCTTCTTCTCATCTTTTTTCTATCTTCAGCCCTCATGCCCGACTCCAAAAAACAAGCCAGCCAGATTGTAGACCTCCAGGTAGTGCGCAAGTTGGCCGTATTCATCAAGCCCTACAGAGGAGGCTTTTACCTGCTCATCTTGTTTACTTTTTTACTAGGGGTACTCGCACCGCTAGAGCCCTACTTGGTCCAGCTCACCATCGACCGCTACATCGCAGCAGGTGATTATACAGGCTTAGTCCATATGGTGTTGCTGCTGGTTGGCTTGCTGACCGTTCAAGGCATGGTGCAATATTTTCAGACCTACCTGGGCGATTGGCTGGGGCAGCGCGTGATTAAAGACATCCGTATTCAGCTTTATACTCACATCTTACAGCTACGCACCCGATTTTTTAACCAAACCCCGATTGGTAGGCTCGTCACGAGGAATATCTCTGATACAGAAACCTTAGCCAATGTCTTCAAAGAAGGAATAGCATCGCTGATGAGCGAACTTCTACAAATACTACTCATGATGGCGCTGATGTTCTACATCAACTGGCGGCTGGCCCTCCTGAGCTTATCCACCATGCCCTTGATCCTTTTGGTTACCTACGTCTTTAAGGAAAAGATCAAGCATGTTTTTGGAGCTGTGAGGAATGCTGTGGCCCAACTCAATTCCTTTGTTCAAGAACGCATCATAGGCATGAGTATCGTACAAATCTTTGGCCGAGAGCAGCATGAGTTGGCCCAGTTCAAGGCCCTGAACGAAGCCCACAGAAACGCTGGTATCCAATCTGTTCAGTATTATGCACGCTATTTCCCACTCCTTAGCCTGATTAACTCCTTGTCGATCAGCCTACTCATTTGGTATGGCGCCAAAGACGTGCTTCAGGGTACCGTCACCTTAGGCGAACTAGTCGCTTTCTTGATGTATATCAACCTGCTTTTTCGGCCATTACACCTCATAGCAGACCGCTTTAATACCCTCCAGATGGGCATCGTTAGCACAGATCGCATTATGAAGCTGCTAGAAAATGGCGAGCAAATGGATAATGCAGGGACCCATGTACCCCAGCAGCTTCGGGGCGATATTACATTTCAAAACGTATGGTTTGCCTATGAAGACGACCATTATGTGCTGGAGGATATCTCTTTCCACCTAGAAGTCCAAAAGTCCCTGGCCATTGTTGGAGCTACGGGCGCCGGCAAGTCTACGCTGATCAACCTACTTGAACGTTTCTACGATGTACGAAAAGGTGCCATCAGCATTGATGGGGTAAATATCAAAGACTACGAGCTCCATGCCTTACGAAGACAGGTAGGACTGGTACTGCAAGATGTCTTTCTTTTTTCGGGCAGCATTTACGAAAATATTACCCTGGGAGACCCCCACATCTCCCGGGAGCAGGTGATGAAAGCCACACAGCTGATGGGGCTGCATACATTTATTCAGCAGCTACCTGGGGGCTATGACTATAATGTGATGGAGCGGGGTATGACTCTTTCTATGGGCCAACGACAGCTGTTGTCTTTTGCGCGGATGCTCGTCTACGATCCTTCTATCTTGATTCTGGATGAAGCTACTGCTTCGTTGGACACTGAGAGTGAGCGGCTCATACAAAAGGCGATGGCTACGCTGATGCAAAACAGAACTTGCATTCTCATTGCACACCGCTTGGCTACCATTCAGCAGGCCGATAAGATTTTGGTGCTGAAGAAAGGGAAGATTCAAGAAGAAGGCACCCACGAGACGCTGTTGGCCCAGGGCGGCGACTATGCTGCTTTATATCAAGCATCTTAGGTAGTTTTCAGTTTTGCTAAGGCCCCCTTGATCCGCTCTAATGCCGTAATGAGCTGCTCCTCGGTGGCTGCGTAAGAAAGTCGGAGGCAGTTAGGAGCTCCAAAGGCACTGCCGGGTACCAAAGAGACGTGGGCTTCTTTCAACAGGTACATACATAAGTCCTCGGCATTTTCGATAGTGGCTTCCCCATCCGCGGCACCGAAGTAAGCACTCACATCCGGAAACAAATAGAAGGCCCCTAGCGGCTTGCTGCAATGCAGTCCTGGAATGTCTGCTAAGATTGATAGACAGCGATCACGCCTTTGCTGATAGGTAGCCTTCATCTGTTGTACTTCCTCTCGACTTCCTTGCAAGGCTGCCAAGGCCGCCCGTTGGGCAATGGAAGAAGGTGCAGAGGTGATTTGTCCTTGTATTTTCTCACAAGCTTTGGCCAGCCACAAAGGCCCTGCCATGTAGCCTACGCGCCAGCCTGTCATCGCAAAGCCCTTAGAAAAACCATTGACGGTCACCACCCTATCTTGCATGTTCGGTAAAGCTCCTATGCTGACATGCTTAGCACCAAAATGGCTGTATTCATAAATCTCATCTGCTATGACCAAAACTTGGGGATGCGTGGCGAGCACCGAGGCTATGCCTTCTAAAGCTTGCTGAGTCAGTATATGGCCAGTAGGATTGCAGGGGCTAGAAAAAATCACTGCCTTGGTCTTCGACGTAATGGCCCGCTCGAGCTGTGCAGGCATCACTTCAAAATTATTCGCTGCATCTCCCTCAACCAGTACGGGTTGGCCTCCTGCTAGCTGGATCATGGGTATATAACTGACCCAATAAGGTGTATACACGATTACCTCATCACCAGGATTAAGTAGGCATGCAAACACATTAGCAATGGCCTGCTTGGCTCCATTCGAAACGACTACTTGTTGGGGCATGCATGGAATGTTGTTCTCTTCGGTCAACTTTTTTGCAATGGCCTCTCGCAAATCTGTATAACCTGCTACCGGCGGATAACCAAAGTAATCGCCCGTATCAATCGCCTGTTTGGCTGCCTGCTGGATATACAAAGGCGTCTGAAAGTCTGGCTCCCCAATACTCAAATTGATAATGTCGTGGCCTTGTGCCCGCAAATCCATGGCCTTTTGGTTCATGGCCAGGGTGGCAGAGGCTGGCAGGCTCTTGATACGGTCAGAAAGAAGCTCTTTCATGGATGCTGTTATAGTAAAAAGAAACTGATACGAGACAAATATAGATAGTGTATGAGTCCTCACCAATAAGTCTTATCAAGGTGGATAATTACTGATCAGTGCTGAATAGCAATAGAATTTAAAGGAATGCTGGAAGGTCACTATGCTTCACAAGAATGAACGGCTTTTTAGCTCAAATTTTTCTTCTTTTCTTTGCGAGAAAAAACATCAGTAGAGTAGTAGAAAACTAACGAGGTTTGATTATATATAAGTCACTAATAAATCAGTACTGGACTACGGGTATGGTAACCCTCACCCTGTTTATCAGCTGTTATAGGGCCGATAAACCCTATGATAAGTATCAACCCAAAGAAGCTCTGCCTTTAGAAGTTGCTGTAGCTGGGAAATATCCCATTATTGAAGATGCTACTAAAGTCAAAGAATTTATTGCTTCCATTCCCTCTAAAGCAGTATTAGAACACCCATTGGGGCCTGACAAGCAAAAAGAGACGCCAATCATTTTCTATTTTTCTGCACCAGGCAAGCCAGATCTGATATTTGTAAAGGCATCTCTATTCGAAGAAGCAACCCCCTGGCTGCAAGCCTATAAAAAGGTGCACCCTGACGATAGCGATC
>JBCCWZ010000016.1:0-12961 GCA_039192615.1 Bacteroidota bacterium | reverse complement strand
TGGAGGAGCGCGTAACTTTGCGGTCTGTACTGAGAACGCTTTCTTAACGTCGAGAAAAACAAAATATATTTGCCATCCTATGCCTGCATAGAACTAAGTTGGGACGAAAAAGGAACAGCCTACATAACCGAAACTTGTCATTCCGAATGAATATGAGGAATCTCATGCCAAGAGAGGACTTCGCAGAGATGCTTCACTGTTCCTTCGCTTAGGACAAGGTTCAGCATGACAAAGAGATGGAGAAAGGGTACTCTAAAATCACGCAATCATCTAGTCAATAAATCAACCCATGAATCTGGGGAATTAGCTCAGCTGGTAGAGCGTCTCGCTGGCAGCGAGAAGGTCGGGGGTTCGACTCCCCCATTCTCCACACCCCTTTCCCAAGATCAACCCCTTTATCGGCAGTTACACCACTAATTTCCTTTCCAGACACAGCGCCCTTGGTTAAGGGCTTGGTACTTGCTAGCTTTCGAAAAAGACCTGTCGCGCCACTATGGATTTACACCCGATTCTTGATTTCCTGACTACTTTACGAGCGAATAATAACAAGGCGTGGATGGATACGCATAAGTCGCTTTATCACCAAGTACGAGATACCTGGCTAGAAGCCACCACATTTTTGATTCAAGGGATGGCACCCCTGGACCCGCTGGTGGCTAACTTAACAACCAAAGAGTGTGTCTTTAGAATCAACCGAGACATTCGGTTTAGCAAAGACAAGTCGCCTTACAAAAACAACATGGGGGCTTTCTTGGCGCCTGGCGGTAAAAAGGGCGGCTATGCTGGCTACTACCTGCACCTGGAACCTGAGAACAAATCTTTTATTGCGGGGGGCATCTATCAGCCTTCTTCAGACACTCTCAAGCAGGTGCGCCAAGAAATTGACTACCAGGCAGAGGAATTGATAGACATCCTACAGGCGCCTCGTTTTCAACAACTTTTTGGGACGTTACAGGGTGAAAAGCTCAAGAAAGTACCGCGAGGCTATGACAGTACCCATCCCCAAGCTGAGCTGTTGAAAATGAAGTCTTACCTGGTGATGCACCCTGTGACTGACAAGCAAGTGATGCACAAAAACTTTCTGTCGGAGGTACTTCAAATATTTCAAGCCATCATTCCCTTCAATCAATTCCTGAACAGGGCAGTTGATGGGTAAAGAGCAAATCTTCTAGCTTGCATAGGGGCCTGCTGCTTCTGACGCCCGCTCGAAGCGGCCAGGTTTTGTTATCTTGGTCGCAAGCAGCAAATCCTTTTTCATGATGGCTATTGAACAAGTGGCCTTTTTAGAAATCCTAACTTTTATAAGCGGCGTCCTGCTTTTTGTAGGGATGGGCTCGTGGGTAGGTGCCTGGTTGCGGCCGCATCGCCCTACCCCAGCAAAAACAAGTACCTACGAATCAGGCGAGGAGGCAGTGGGCAATGCTTGGGGAAAGTTCAATGCCCGCTTTTACGGCATGGCCATTGTGTTTGTACTCTTTGAGGTAGAAACCATCCTCCTCTTTCCGTGGGCCACGGTATGGGCCAACCGAGAACTCAATGAAGCAACCGGCGGCCTATGGGCCCGCTACACCGCCGGGTCAGCCGTACTGTTCATCACTTTGCTGGCCATAGGCTTGGTCTATGCCTGGCGCCAGGGACACCTGGGGGGGCTACCTGCTCCTCGCCCCGCTTCTTCTTGGGAATCTAAGGTGCCCAAAACCTATTATGACCAAATTAATGAGCGCTATGCTGTATCTTCCCCCCAAGCTATTACCCCATCCAATACCCCCAACTCATGACAGCACCCAAAACTGGCGAAGGTGAAGTGATTTTGGCCCAACTAGATGAGCTCCTCAACTGGTCGCGGCGGTCTTCTTTATGGCCTATGACCTTTGGGCTGGCTTGCTGTGCTATTGAGATGATGGGGACGTATGCGAGTGACTACGATTTAGACCGCTTGGGTGTGATTCCTAGGGCTTCGCCGCGCCAGGCCGATGTGATGATTGTCTCGGGCACAGTGACCTTTAAAATGGCGGATAGAATTAAACAGCTTTACGAGCAAATGGCGGAACCACGCTACGTGATTTCTATGGGCTCATGTGCCAACTGTGGCGGGCCGTATTGGCAGCATGGCTATCATGTCGTCAAGGGAGTCGATCGGATTATCCCCGTCGATGTCTATGTCCCTGGCTGCCCGCCCCGCCCCGAAGCGCTGATTGGAGGAATTCTGAAGCTGCAAGAGAAGATTAGCCAAGAAAAGGGGCCACTAGCAGGGGCTTCGACAATCCCTACAACTTCTCAAGCTTAACGAGCAAGCGCATGAATTTTCAAGTTATTACGGCCCTACTGACCCAAACTTTTGGGCCGGCCATCATCCTAGCGCAAGACGAACAGGCTACACCGCCTGCCCTGCTTATTCCAACACAGCGTATTGCCGAGGTCAGTCAAATGCTGCACGCGCATGAAAAAACGTATTTCGATTACCTGGCTTGCATCACGGCCCTGGACAATGGCCCGGAGGCAGGCACCCTGGAGGTGATCTACAACTTGTATTCTATTCCCTATGACCTGCAGCTGATGCTCAAGGTGCGGGTAGCCAGGAACCAACCTGGGGAGCCTTTGCCTACGGTGCCTTCAGTGAGTCATATCTGGCAGGGTGCCAATTGGCACGAACGAGAGGCGTATGATTTGGTGGGAATTAATTTTGCCAACCATCCAGACTTACGACGCATCTTGTTGCCTGCTGACTGGGAAGGGCATCCGCTGCGCAAGGATTACGAAACCCAACAGGAGTACCATGGCATTTCCATTGAATGATCTAGCCATTTCATTGGGTTATTTGTTGGTGGGCTGTTGATGAATGCGTTCAAGGCAGAAAAAAGACCTTGTCTAGTGTACACCGCCCTTAATAACTCAATGAGGCGATGACTCAATAAAACAATGCACCAATAAAAACATGTCTATCAGTCCAGCCAACCTCCAAGAAGTCCAAAACGCCGTCCACATTGAAGAGGTGGTTGCTGACTTCGTACCCCTCAAGAAAAAGGGACAAAATCTGTGGGCATGCTGTCCTTTTCACCAAGAAAAAACGCCTTCTTTTTCTGTTTCGCCGGCCAAAGGCTTCTACAAATGTTTTGGCTGTGGGGCTGCGGGCGATGCGATCACTTTTGTACAGGAGATTGAAGGGGTCAGCTTTGTAGAAGCAGTCAAATACCTAGGCAATAAGTATGGTATTGAGATCCAGGAGTCAGCGCCTGATGAAGGACAGCTACAACACCAGCATGAAAAAGATAGCCTCTACATCCTGCTCAACCTGGCCAAAGAGTACTATGTTCGCACGTTGTGGAAGCATGACGAAGGGCAAACGGTGGGGCTAAGTTACTTCCACGAACGAGGGTTGACGGATCCTTTTATCAAACAGTTTGAGCTGGGCTATAGCCTGGATGCTTGGGAGGGCTTCTATCGGTTTGCCCGCGAAAAAGGGTATGAAGACGAGTTGCTGGAAAAGGCAGGGCTGCTTATCCGCAAGGAAAACAAGCGCTACGACCGGTTTAGAGGCCGGGTGCTCTTTCCTATCCACAATGTGTCAGGAAAAGTCATTGCCTTTGGCGCCCGGATACTCAAAAGTGACAAGAATCAGCCCAAGTATATCAACTCGCCAGAAACGGCTGTTTACCACAAAAGCAACTCGCTCTACGGCCTCTTTCAAGCCAAGCAACGTATTAAACAAGAAGACAATTGCTACCTCGTAGAGGGCTATACAGATGTGCTGGCCCTGCATATGGCTGGTATGGCGAATGTGGTGGCTTCTTCTGGGACGTCGCTCACCGAAGAGCAGGTACAGCTCATCAGTAGGTTTACCCAAAATGTCACCATGCTCTTTGATGGCGATCCTGCAGGTATCAAGGCATCACTACGCGGGGTAGATATCGTGCTAGAAAAGGGACTAAATGTGCGGGTAGTGTCGCTTCCCAAAGGCGAAGACCCCGATAGCTATGCACGCAAGGCTGGAGCGGCTGCTTTTCAGACTTATCTGCAGGCTGAAGCGCAGGATTTCATTCAGTTTAAAGCTACGCTGCTGATGCAGGCGGCGCAGGAAGACCCTATCCGAAAAGCAGGGGCTATCAAAGAAATTGTCCAGAGCATTGCCCTGATACCCGATGCGGTCAAAAGAGCGGTATTGACCCAGCAGTGTAGCCAGCTTCTGGGTATTGACGAGGCGGTACTGACTGCTGAACAAAATCAAGTCCGCTTACAAAAAGAGCAGCAGCAAGTCCAGCGAGCGCAACGCTCCCTACAAGCCCCTACCACGCCCATGGCGGTGACCCCTAAGGAGGCACCTGCTCCTCATCGGTTAGCAGAGAGTATTACAGCTTACGAACGGGAGAGCATCCGCCTGCTGCTGAGCTATGGGCATACGCCCCTAGAGGATGGCCAGCCCCTGTATGTCTATTTGCTCCAGGAGTTAGAGGAGGTGCACTTTCGTACCCCAGCGTACAAAACAATTTTAGAACATTTTCAGCAGCAATTGGCTCAAGGAAACGTAGTGGATGCTACTTATTTTATTCGACATGAAGACGAGGCACTTAAAAAGGCAGTGATTGACTTGACGGCGTCGCCTTATGACATCAGTACTCATTGGGAAGAGCGTCACCAAATCTATACGGCCAAAGAGGAGGATGATTTGCATCAGACGGCTTTTAAGAACATCCTTCGACTCAAACTCCGGCTCATTCAGCAACTTATTGAAGAAAATCGAGCGGGGTTACAAAATAATCCCGCACCAGCGGAAGAAGATAAACTCTTGCAGGTGCACACAGCGCTGAAGGAATCAGAGGCAGCCATTGCCCAGCAGCTCGGTATTGTGGTGTGGTAATTACCAGGCATGCTACAGCATATAGCTTGATAGTCTTTTAATATTACCAAATATTGGTATGCTTGCGTAAATCTATTTGACCATGGGAAAAAATACATCCATAGCACTCAGCCACCACCTCGAAGGCTTTATCAATGAAGCCGTCGAGTCTGGGAGGTACAGCTCGACCAGTGAAGTAATTCGTTCAGCGCTAAGACTGCTAGCGTTTGAAGAAAAAAAAGAGCGAGAATTAATTAAAGCACTTGAAGGCGGAGAGCAAAGTGGATTTGTTGAAGACTTTACTCCTCAACAACATCTCGAAGCATTACATCGCCAACACTTATGAGTAAATGCAAATATCGAATAAGTAGGCAGGCGATTGAGGATTTAACTGATGTTTGGGTTTATACGTTTCAGAAGTGATCAAAAGAGCAGGCAGATAGGTATTACGACTTAATAATCGGAGAGATTGAGTTTGTGGCGGACAACTACATGGTTGGAAAATCCGCAACACACATTCGCAACAATTATCGGGTAACCAACGTTAAATCGCACCTGATTTTTTACAGAAAATTGGAAAATGATAGGGTTGAAGTGGTAAGAGTTCTACACCAACGCATGGACATTAAGGAACGACTGTCCTGAACGATAGTAATTTTGTTCTGTGAACCTGAAGGGATTCGAACCCCTAACCGCCACATCCGTAGTGTGGTGCTCTATCCAGTTGAGCTACAGGTCCTGACTGTATGTACTTGGCAAAGCTAGGAAATAAATCTGCATTCAGGAATATCTGCCTTGACTTCGGCCCCAAAAGCACTAATTTTGTTCGATATAAATGATACCCAACACTAATACAATGAAAAAGCTAGTTTTTACGCTTTTACTTATCACTACTTTAGTGCCTACATGGGCCCAAGAAGCTCAAAATGATCTACAGGCTCCTGCCAAGTCAGCACCGCTGCAGGCAGAACAAACGGAAAAGCACAAAGTCCCCTTACGCAGTCTAAACGCTACCCCACTACAGTTGCCCAACTACGGAAGCTTGGTGATAGACTGGGGATTCTCTTTTTTACAAGACTGCCCGCAAGCGATAGACTGGTACTCTTTGGGCAGTAGGTTTTCCAACGTAGCTGGCTACTACAATATTCGCCTGGGCAAATCCCACTTTATCCTTAGCGTAGGCGCGGGGCTAGAATTTGATAGATACCATTTCAAACAACAGGAAAAGACATCCTACCATACCCTTGTGCGCAAGGATGAAAAAGACCGTCATACAGCATTTCAAGACGCCCGTAAGCTTTTGCCTAAAAGTCAGGAGATTTTACAATCTACCCTGGACGCCAGTTATTTGGATATACTGATCGTAGAATTACGATTTAACGCCAATAAGAAGTATCCTAAGGAGGGTTTTTTTGCTGCTATTGGGGGTAGATTAGGTAAGCTCCTGAATCCCTCTACTACAATCAAGTACAAAGAGGACGATGAAACTAAGCAGCGGACTCTTTGGGAGTCCTTCAACCTGGAAAGTATACGTTATGGTGCTCATTGTCGGATAGGCTGGGGGCGTATTAGTATTTTTTACAACTATATCGTTTCTCCACTTTTCCAGAAAGATAAAGGGCCTGGTAAGACCACTACTATGCCTCACAAGGTAGGACTTTCAGTGGATCTCTTTTAAGAACCCTCTAACACCAAGGCTACAGGGCTTTGCGTAGTCGCGCTACAGGAAGGTGCAACTGCTCTCGGTACTTCGCCACAGTCCGCCGCGCCACAGGATAGCCTTTCTCTTTCAACAAGGCAGCAATCTTCTCATCCGCATAAGGTTGCTGCTTATTTTCTTGCTGGATAATCTCTTCTATCGCCTCTTTAACCGCTCTATTACTTACCTCCCCCCCCGAGGCCGTACTAATGGCCTCCGTAAAGAAAAATTTCAACGGATAAACGCCCAAGTCTGTTTGCACAGACTTGTTGCTGACGATCCTAGACACGGTAGAGACATCCATACCAATCTCTTCGGCCACCTCCTTCAGCACCATAGGCTTCAGGTTATGCGCCTCTTCTTCCATGAAAAAATCATGCTGCAGGCGAACAATGGCTTGCATGGTGTTCAGGAGCGTGTGTTGCCGTTGCTTCACAGCTTCCATAAACCACTGGGCCGCTTCTAACTTCTTCTTGGCAAAAGTAGCTGCCTCTTTCAACCGCTTATCTTGCTTATTGCGCTTTTGATCGTTATCCAGCATCGCCACATAGCTCTTTCTCGTTCTCAACGCAGGAACCCGATATTTGCTCAAGGCCACCTGGAGCTGGCCATTTTGTTGGGTGACGATAAAGTCAGGATACAAGACTTCGCTCTGGGCAGCCGCGTGCAGGCTGCTGCCTGGCTTAGGGTCTAAACGGGTGATTAATTCGAGGGCCTCTTTAAGCAGGGTTGGATTTTCTATGGCTAGTTTCTCTGTAATCTTTTCATAATGCTTTTTAGTGAACGCTTCGAAACATTGGGTCAATATTTGTGTGGCCAACTGGTGGGCGGCACGGCGGTGGGGGTGTTTATTTAATTGGATCAATAAACATTCTTGTAAGCCGCGGGCGCCAATGCCTGGGGGATCAAAGCTTTGTATCTGCTTCAGCACTGCTTCCACCTCCTGCACCTGAATCTCCATATATTGGGTAAAAGCCAGTTCATTCACAATGGCCTCTAAATCCTGGCGGAGGTAGCCATCTGCATCAATACTCCCAATAAGATGGACCCCTATCTTATGCTGACGTTCGTCGAGTTGGAGTAGCCGCAACTGTTTCAAAAGCTGTTCTCCTAGCGTATCAGGAGTACTGAGGTTAGCCTCTCTAGTAGCTGCTACCTCCTGCCGTTGCTTAGAGCCTGCGTGAGCAGGCTGATAGTTATCCGCACTGCCTTCTACCCAACCTTCCTCTTCTGTAGCAGCCTCATAGGTAGCGAGCTCTTCGGGTGTATCAGTCGCTTCTTCTAAAGCAGGGTTACTAGCCAGTTCTTGTTCTATACGGGACTGCATGGCTACAGAAGGCACTTGTAGTAGCTTGATGAGCTGGAGTTTTTGGGGAGAGAGCCTTTGAGAAAGTGTATGGCTGAGGCGTAGCTTTTGCATATCACGTATAACATTGTGAGGCAAGTCAGTAGAAAAAGCCCACTAAGCAGCAAGTACCGTAGGAGGTAGACTAAAATCGCCTTCTTTTTGTAAGTATTCTACGGTATTTTTGAAACCGTACTTTAAATAAAAGTTTTGCAGAGAGTAAAGATAAAAGAACTCTTGGCCACGGCACAAGCGGGAGATCAGGTTTGTGCCAAAGGATGGGTTCGTACCAAAAGGGTAAGTAAAAACGTGGTGTTCATTGCTTTGAATGATGGTTCTACCCTACACAACCTGCAGGTAGTAGCGAGCCCTGAGCAGCTCTCAGAAGCTGCCCTACAAAGCATCACGCCTGGGAGCAGCCTTGCTGTGGTGGGTACAGTGAAGAGTTCGCCAGGCCAAGCGCAGCGTATTGAGCTGCAGGCCGACCAGCTGACTGTCTTGGGCACGGCGGTGGATTATCCACTGCAGCCTAAAAAGCATTCTTTTGAGTTTTTGCGCGAAATAGCGCACCTGCGTTTTCGTACCAATACTTTCGGCGCTGTTTTCAGGGTGCGCCATGTCCTCAGCTATGCCATCCACCAGTTTTTTCATGAACGTGGTTTTGTGTACCTCAACACACCCATCATCACCGGCGCCGATGCCGAGGGGGCTGGGGAGATGTTTCGGGTTACTACCCTGGAGGCAGCCGCTCCCCCCAGGCAGGAAGATGGGAGTGTTGATTTTCGCCAGGATTTCTTTGGGCAGCCCACGAGTTTAACGGTTTCGGGCCAGCTAGCAGCAGAAGCGGCAGTATTGGGCCTGGCGGAGGTCTATACGTTTGGCCCCACCTTTAGGGCCGAAAACTCGAATACCACGCGCCACTTGGCTGAATTTTGGATGGTAGAACCGGAGATGGCTTTTTATGATCTGACGGAAAATGTGGCTCTGGCAGCGTCGTTCCTGAAGTACTTGGTACAGTTTGTGTTAGACCATTGCTCAGAGGATTTAGATTTTCTGCAGCAAAGAGCTTTGACAGCCCAGGCACAAAAAAAGCAGACAGAAAGGGAGCTGCCGCTGCTTGAACGCTTGGAGGGGATTGTGGCACAACCTTTTGAACGTGTTACCTACACCGAGGCCATTGATATTTTAAAAGCCTCTAAGCCCAACAAAAAAGGTAAATTTGCCTATCCTGTGCAGGAATGGGGTATGGACTTGCAGTCGGAGCATGAGCGCTACCTCTCAGAGCAATACTTTAAAAAGCCTGTCGTCGTTACCGACTACCCTAAAGAGGAAAAAGCATTCTATATGCGCCAGAATGAGGATGGCAAGACGGTGGCGGCGATGGATATTCTGTTTCCAGGCATCGGGGAAATTATGGGTGGATCGCAACGTGAGGAGCGTTTGGACCGACTGATGGAGGCTATGGAGCGGCTGCGGATGGATGCTGAGGCTTTACAGTGGTACCTCGACACACGTCGGTTTGGTACCGTGCCGCACAGTGGCTTTGGCTTGGGGCTCGAGCGCTTGGTACAGTTTGTCACAGGCATAGAGAATATCCGCGATGTGATTCCCTTTCCGAGAACGCCGGGTCATGCTGCTTACTAGGCGGTTTGATATGGTTTGCATATAAGTCCTGAGTTACAAACCCGGACTGGATATGGAATGGATCTACACCCTAACTATTTCCAACCTTCGATACTAAGGGGTAGTTGCAAGCCGCACCTAGCGCGGGGTGTAAGCAGCTTCGTTGGGTCGACCACCCTAGCCCCTCCTGGCCAGGAGGGAGATGCTAAAAGAGTTTGGAGGGAATCCGTACCGATTTGTCTACAGGCTACAGGGTCTTTTAAGAACCTTGCTTCTCTATTGCTGGGGCTGATAACGCTAGAGGTGCATCAGATTAATGTTGTACTCTGTTGGATAGCGCAGTTATAAGTTCTGTTCTCTCTGTAGGCGTCAAGTTTTCATTTTGATTAATTGCTTCACAAACAACCGATCGATTTCCTATGGTTGTTTCTTTTTGCGCGATGAGCCATTGAAGTGCCGTGTAAGAAGCCCCTTCAGCTGCGAGATTGATAAGCGGCTTATTATTCAAAGGCTTCACACGTTCATTGACATCTGCCCCTTTCTTCTTCAACCAATCCAGAAGTTGGGTAACTTTTTCAGGTGAAGGTTGCGTGATCGCTGAAGATCCATAAAAAAATAGGCCTATTGCAGAGAAACCTTGTGAATAGTCATCTTCCTTAAGCTCGTTCACCTTTCGCGTGTCTTCGTATACGGCAAGCATGAACTTCTTGATTGAGGAGACTGAGTAAGTATCTACCGACCCTGTTGAGGAGGTCGCTATTTGATCAATCAACGCTTTGTCTATATGTGGGCGTGAGTTGGCTGTCTCTTGCTCGTGCCCGCAAGCAATCTGCAAGCATAATAAAAGGCTTAGTAAGGCCCGTAGTCTTTTTTTCGGGGAGGTAGAGAGGAAGGGAGTATTTTTCATTTTATTAGTGTTTTTATGAAATAAATAATGACCATTGTAACCAAAAGTAGTGATAAATCACAAGAAACTTTCCATCAGCGGTTGATGGGCCCAGCCGGCGAGGCCAACTATTAAAAGGGAGCTGCTACGAGGCTTAGGTAAGCAATCACTGCTTAGTTGCTTGGCCAGTGTACCAGGCTTCGCTCGCTAAGGCTTTTTTATAGGCTGCTAGGGTGCGTTCACGCGCTGTACTGTGGTCAACAATCGGTTGAGGATACGACGATTCTTCCAGTTCAGGCACCCACTTTTTGACGTACTGGAGTTCGGGATCAAACTTTTTTGTCTGGAGGTAAGGATTGAAGATGCGAAAATAAGGGGCAGCGTCGCAGCCTGTGCCTGCGGCCCACTGCCAGCCTCCATTGTTGGAAGACAACTCAAAGTCCAGCAGTTTTTTAGCAAAATACGCCTCACCCCAACGCCAGTCGATCAGCAAGTGTTTCGTCAAGAAGCTCGCCGTAATCATGCGCAAGCGGTTATGCATATAGCCGGTTTCGTTCAGTTCGCGCATGCCTGCATCGACAATGGGATAGCCAGTCTTTCCGGCACACCAAGCCCGAAACTTCACCGGATCATTTTCCCAGGCCACTTCATCATAGATAGGCTTGAAAGAACGCTCTGCCACCTGCGGAAAGTGCCACAAGATCATCATATAAAATTCGCGCCAGATCAACTCGTTGAGCCATACTTCATTGTGGGTGCGAGCTATGCGCGTGGCTGTTCGAATGCTGATGGTACCAAAACGAAAGTGCACACTAAGCCTACTCGTGCCTAGCACCGACGGGATGTCCCTTTGTTGGTCATACTTTTTGATCCGGGCCAGGTCGATGTCCTTGCTTGGGAAGTCGCAAGACTGCGCCTGAAAGCCCATGTCTTGGAGCGAAAGCAAAGGCAAAGGGCGGGTCTGTAAGCAATGCTGCAGCAACCCACTGCTGTCAAAGCCCTGTACCAGGGCGGGCTGCAATCGTTTTTTCCATTGCTTCATATAAGGCGTAAAGACCGTATAGGGCGTGCCGTCTTCCTTGACTACTTCGTCTTTTTCAAAAATGACTTGATCCTTGAAGCTGTGGAAGGCTACCTGTCGGGCGGCGAGGTAGTCAGCAATAGCCTGATCGCGCTGCCGCGCATACGGTTCATAGTCATGGTTGGTATACACAGCCTTTAGGGACAGCGCTTGGGTGAGTTGCTGGTACACCGCGATAGGATCGCCATAGCACACGAGCAGCGAACTGCCTATTTGCTCTAAGGCTACTTTGAGCTCCTGAAGTTGTGTATAAATAAACTGCACCCGGCGGTCGGTGCGGTCTTCGAGCTTGTTGAGAATTTGGGTATCAAAGATGAAGAGGGGCAGTACAGATTTGCCCTGGCTGAGGGCCTGGTACAGGCCCTGGTTGTCTTCCAGCCTTAGGTCTCTCCGGAACCAGTATAGGACTAAGTCATTGGTTTTTGCAAATGTGGTAAGTGGAGGGATAGTCATATATTTTCGGGAATTGACATGAAAGAAGTGTATAGGAGAAAGACCACTCGCTGTCATTCCCACGAAGCTTGTCACTGGCTTAACTAGGGAGCGGGAATCCATCACAAGGAAATACCCCTTCTAGATTCTGTTCAGCTTGTACCGTAACCATACCCCACCCATCATTGCGTATTTTCTATAATTGGGGATGCGTACTCTGGTTTTTAAAAGTTTCTGGGCCGATGTTTTACCAATTTTATGGAGGAGCCTTCTGTAGTAGGTGTAGGCCGCATAAACCCCTAACCTGGCACTATCAGGTAGCTGCTTGATGCCTACCAGTGCCGCCTCAAAATCGGCTGCTATGTCAGCCTCAAGAGCACGCTTGGCTGTGTCATTAAATTGTTCAAAACTTCCGCCTGGAAAGTAATACCTACCCAGTTGCTGGGCATCAGCCCGTAAGTCGCGTAAAAAATTCACCTTTTGAAACGCTTGGCCCAGCCGCATGGCATAAGGCTTCAGCCGGGTGTATTCCTCTTTCTTACAAAATACTTTCAAGCACATCAATCCAACTACTTCTGAGGAGCCTAATAGATATTTCTCAAAAGAGGCTTGATCATGTGTTTTTTGGTTGAGATCCATCTCCATGCTTTCAAAAAAAGCCTGGACTAACGCTAGATCGATTTGAAAAGTGTGTACAACCTGCTGAAAAGCATTTAGGATGGGATTCAGGCTGATCTTGTCTTGAATGGCTTGGTAGGTGTCTGTCTGAAACTGAGTGAGTAAAGCTGCCTTAGGATAGTCATGAAAGGTATCCACGATCTCGTCGCCTAGCCGAAAAAAGCTGTAGATGGCGTAGATAGGACTGTGATACTCTTTGTGGAGTAGCTTGATGCCTAGGGCAAAAGAGCTGGTGTAGGCTTGGGTGGTGATTTTACAACAGGCTGCAGAAACACGGTCATAAATAGCTTTCATAGTGCTATGGTAGTGGCTGTTCTGGAACAAGGAAGAGGATAAAAGTAGAAGAATAGCACTGCGGGCACAAGTTTATGCTTGTATTGTTC
>JBCCWZ010000015.1:0-13326 GCA_039192615.1 Bacteroidota bacterium | reverse complement strand
TGATAGGCTTTCCTCTAAGATGCCGAATGCGCCACCCCAGGCCATAATGCTCTGTCACATATTTCTTGCAGTCGCATTGTTGCTTTTTACATCCTCTCTTCCCTTTGCTAACAAACGCCACAGGAGTATGATACTTCTTCAGTGCCTTGTCTTATAGTACAGCCGGATAGCCGCCCATAAAAGCCTGTAGCAGCTTGGATATAGCCTTGATACTAAACCCCATACCCCCAGCAGGCAGTATATTATCATAGTAAGAAGTGGATTGTTGCGCCTTATAAAATGGGCTCAGCGAGGCAGTGCGACGTCTAATTCTTAGATGTGGCTTAGCTATATTCTCACAAACGGCGTAGTCCGCCTCACTCAACGCATAGTGCGTAATTCCCAAAGGCTGCAAAAGCGATTGCTGAAGATAATCCGTAAAACTAGTCTGTGTAACACTTTCTACAACCGGCCCCAGCAAGCTGTACAATACATTTTGATATTGGTGGTATTTCCCTGGCTTGCTAACAGATTGTACCAAGGTCAGTTTCTTAACAAGCACCTCAAAATCCTGGCGCCGATACGCTTCATGTTCCAGGCTACGGCCTGGCAGGCCAGTAGTGTGGCTAAGCAGGTGTTTGACCTTCAGCTTTTAGGTGTGTTCAGGGCTTGCAATCTGGACGTCAGGCAAATAATATGTTATAGGCGACTCTATATCAATACGCCCTTGCGCAGCAAGCTGCGCTACCAACGCACTTGTGCAGCACTTCGATAAAGAAGCTACCCTAAAAACAGTATCCTCGTCGATATTGCCTTCCTCACCTAGCTGTCTTACACCATAAGTTTTTAGGGCAAGCACTTGGCTAGGTGTTACAATAGCTATGGCAACACCTGGTGGCTGGTGATATTGAATAATTTCCTCTGCGAGTACATTAAAATCTTCGAGCCAAGCCCTATCAGACACCGCAGCAGGAGCAACTTGACCAGGCAAACAGAAAGAAAGGCAGCTAAGAATTAGCCACCAGCTCACGCTGGGTTGCGGAAAACTAGTCATAAAGGAGCAACAATTTGCTGCGCAAGATAAGGGCAAAAAGGGAACCAGTTGTTATGAGTCTGTAACTCAGGGTAACAAGTACTCTTCTCTATGACTCTATACAAGCAAAAAGCCCTGATTAACAGGGCTTTAGGTGATGTCGGGATGAGAGGATTTGAACCTCCGACCTCTCGCACCCTAAGCGAGTTTTCTAATTCCTATTTAGTTCATTTTATTTTTAATTAGTTCGTTTTTAAAGCAAAAGAGTGGATTTATTGTCGATTTAGTTCTATCTATTATATGTTTATTTCAGCAATTTATGTTAGCAATATGTTAGCAGAAATCCCATCTATATGAAAGCAAAAATAGCTGTCATTCTACACAAAGTGAGACCACTCAAGAATGGCGAGTATCCTTTGGCACTACGTGTTACTCACAAGGGAAAACGTAACTACGCCTACGTGGGCATTTCTTGTCCTGTTAACCTATGGGATGAAAAAAAGAATATGCCCAAAAGAGCACACCCTAACAGGCACTTTATTGAGGAGGTTATCCAAAGAAAAACACTTGCCTATCAACAAATGCTTTTAGAGCAGCCCCAGCTAGCTACCTCCCCTGAACAGCTTATACAAGCTGTTGAGAATGCTAAAATAAATCAACAGCTTTTTCCCTTCTTAGACGAGCTTATTGACGGGTTGACTGCGGACGGGCGAATCGGTACTGCAAGGGCGTACAAAGAGCTAAGAAGAGATTTAAAGCTTTTTACAAAAAACAATAACCTCCTAGTGTTTACTGATATAGATCAACGATTCTTAAACAGATATGAAAGCTATTTCAGGAGTAAAGGATTAGCTGACACGACTATTTCTTATTATCTCAGGACGCTACAGGCCGTATTTAACAAGGCAATCAAAGAAAAGTTAGTCAAGGCAGAGTACTACCCCTTTAGAGAGTTCAAAATCTCTAGATTCAATACAAAGACACGGAAGCGTGCCATTACTAAAGAGGATGTTAGAAAACTCGCCAAGCTTTATATTGCCTCTGACAGCCATCTTTACATCTCTCAACAGTACTTCTTATTCAGCTATTACGGGCAAGGAATGAACTTCAGGGACATTGCGTTCTTGAAATGGGGAGATATTAGAGAAGGCCGTGTATTCTACAAAAGAGCTAAAACAGGTCAGATGATGCAATTCAAGCTATTAGCACCTGCACAAGCTATTGTGGATCGGTACCGCCCCCAGACAGCTTACAATAAAGAAGATTATGTTTTCCCCATCCTTGATAAAGCTGTGCATATCACACCTACTCAAATAGATAATAGACTAAGAAAGGTATTAAAGAAGGTGAATAATGGTCTCAAGGAGTTGGCTAATATGGCAGGCATCACAATCAATCTCACCATGTATGTAGCACGGCATACCTATGGGACTGTGCTGATGTGGAACGGAGTAGGTGTTTCAACAATTAGCCAAGCTATGGGCCACTCTGACACTACTGTCACCCAGGTTTATCTCAAAAGTTTTGCTGATGAAGTGATTGATGCAGCTAATGAACATCTACTTTAGCCTTTCTGCTTCAGCACCTCCAGACACCTCTTTTCGAATTCTACCGCAGCCTTTTCTAGGCCCAGCTTACGAGCTAGCGGCACAAAGAAGTCAACCGTTTCTTGTGAGATGAGCTTGCGTTTAGATACCTTATCGTGCCTGCTAGTCTTATTAAGCAGCTTCCTGGAGCTCTTTAAAGATACGCTCATAATAAGCTTTTATATCGATTATTCGCTGCTTACTCTGTTGATGCCGCTCTACTAATTCTCGGGCTGTAGTCAAGATAACCTCCTCTCTATCTGGGTTAAGTGAGATCAGTGTATCAAGTAATTCTTGGCCACCCTCCTGTTTCTTTTCGGTTAATAGATAAGCAATGGCCCTTGTGTTATACATTCCTTCTATCTTGGTAAGATATATCTCAGGATTTTCTTCGAGGTAATACTGTGATCCTTCTACCCACACAGACAGTTGGGGCAAGTAGGCATATTTAGCATGCAAGGCTGCTCTATGGTTCAGCGCCATGAGAATAAGCATGGGAACAGCATGGAGCAGCAGTTCTATCGTTTTTAAATCCATCGACAGGTTTAAAGGGCCTATCTCTAGTCTGTAGAACCCCATCGCTAAAGCGATGCCGAGGGTAGAGATCACAACAAACTTAATGCCTTCTACGAGGATACTTAGGAGTATAACCGTGAAGAGTACGTTTAGTATGAATTCTGTAGTGTCTCCTTCTGAGAGGAACAAGAAAGTTATCATAAAAGGCAAGCAGAAGAGCAGGGTCAAGTCAAAGAAGACAGCTATGTAACGCTGTAGACTATCAGGCCACTTTGATTTGAGCAGTAATCCAGTACAGAGCAGCGCCCCTATAATTCTAAAGTTCAGGAGCCAGTTGTAGTGATCAGGCTGCCCAATGCTATGCATGAATATAGGAACCATGTAACTACAGGATGTGAAAAGAGCAAACGTGATAACGTTTTTGTGTAGCAAGGCTTTTCTAAACCGTTTATTGATCCTCGGTTCCATTATTTTAAACGTACTGATGAATGGCTTAGCTCTGAGATAGGGCCACAGCTCTTGAAGCATCCCGCCCAAGATTAGCAGATAGCAGACACCTCTAAGGGCAAGGGCCAGGAACCAGTAATAAGGAATAGGCTGCACACGGATATGCATCCATGCAAGTATTAAATAGCTAGTAGCGAAAAAAAGCACCAACAGAGCCATTATATTTTTATCACTGGCTGGCTTTGAGCGGGATGGAGGTAGGTTGATCATGAGTCAGTAGCTGTTTTACCACCCCGCTCTTACGGGCACCCCTCCTTTCTAGGAGGAGATTAGAGGAGGGTATTATTTTAGTCTTTCTGCTTCAAAACCTCTAAACACATGTCTTTGAACTCTGCAGCAGCTTCTTTTAAGCCTAGCTTCTCGGCCAGGGGAATGAAGAAGTCAGCCGTTTCTTGCGCGATGAGCCTGCGTTTAGAGACCTTGTTGTGTCCATTGATCGTGCGCATGTTGTGCATCCTGTCTGCTATCTTGACATACAGGCCTCGTTTATTGCCCGTCCGCTCCAGCATCTGTAAGTTCTCCGAGGCGGACATCTTGATCTTGTAAATACTATGGGGAATGCTCTGTAGGTGCGTTACGATGTCTACCACCGCAGCGGTCTCCTTACCAAACCTGTCCTCTATATGGTCTAGTTGCATCGGTGTATCTTCGACTGTGTCATGCAGTAAGGCCCCAAGAATAGTTGCCTCATCGGCATTGTAGTCCAGTACGATATGCGCTACTGTCAGCGGATGCAGATAGAAAGGCTCACCAGAGTTGCGATTCTTAGGCCCGTGATACCACTTAATCGTCTCTAGAGCCGTCTGTATAATATCCAGATTAGCCTCACTGCGGGAAACGACATCAGCGAGAAAGGCAGCCTCCTGCGCCTGAGCATCTATGCCGTTCTTCTCATCCTTGAAGTGGTCATTAGCACGCTTAGGCATAACGCCTACCTCCATATAGTCGTTGTCCATGTCTTGGGGGCGGACGTCTTCTACATCTACAGGCACTACATAAATGAGGGTATCATTCGTTACTTCCTCATAGCCATAGTGAGATTTAACGATACGACTATTAGCTAACCTGGTTAGCTCTTCTGCCGTCTTAGGCCTCGGCGGTTGATTGAAACCATTCAGCTCAGCGCTGTAGTTGTCCTTTACTACAGGCAAATCATCGCTCACAGTGATTGCTATACGCACTGCAGGTATGTACTTAATGTAGCCAGGCCTTACATCCTCTAAAGGATAGCTCAGCTGAGTATCTTCTAGCCTGAACAAGATAGGGGGAGTATCTTCCAGGGGCTGGGACTCTAATTGTCTACTGAGTAACACAATACTATTGACCAACAGGGTAGTAAGGCCCTGGGGGTCGCATTTAATCTGCTCACAATCAGCTTTGTTAGTACAGTGTATACGGGCTGTAACGCCTTGCTTAACTACTGCTGCTTTGATCTCGTCGCACCAGCCTTTAAGAGACATCTTAGCCTTTTGTAGTCGTAGATAGTCCTGTGCTCTCGTATTAAGGCCCTGTAGCTGGAAGGCGATAGGCAGAAGCTCGGTTTGCAAGGCCTTCATCCGTTCCTTGTCTTCATCGGTTACGTGCATGGCCTCTAGCTCTCTGGTGATAGTAAGTAACCTCTCTACCCCTGTGTATTGCAGCGCAGCCAAAGCCGCTTGCTTCTCGGTAGATACCTGAACGAGATTGGCTTGTTGATCTTTCTCCCTAGTCTGTAAGGCTTCGTTCTTCTTTCCTAACTGTTTATAGGCGTCCTGGTAAGTGAAGAAAGCCAGTAGGAGACCTGAGAAGATTAAAACACCATAGAAGAGTCTAAACTGTAACGGGCCAATGGCTTCCCAGGGCAACGCCTGTCCTGTATACTGTACGAAAAATAATGCTGCTGAACTGACACTCAAGAGGGTTAAAAAAACAGCTGTAGGCCATCTCAAGAGCAACGTCATAAGCAAAAAGTTCGCCACCAGCACAAATACCTGTACAGCATGAAAATGACTTAAAATCACTAGTAGTGTACCCGTGAAGAGAAGAATAGCAGCCATGCCTAACGGCCATAAAAACGCGATGAAGCGCTTACTTTTTAACAAAGGCGGCCATATAGGGTAAGTAATGAAGGCTGAGGTAACCCATAGTGCTGTATTAGATATGCCTGTATAAATATCCTCATACGCTGCTACCTCAGCTTGTCCAATATTAAAAAGCCCGATGAAAGTAGCCATCAACGCATAAATACCGAACAAGGTGTAGGAGCCCTCTTTTAAGGGCAATAGCTGTTGCAAATGCGGATAGAGCTTGAAGTTTTTAAGGGCCTCTTTACGCTTCTTCCAGGTCTCTTTACGGGCAGCACGCTCCAAGCCCAGCGGGCTATTAGGGTCGATCTGCAGCCAACCGCCTGGTTCTCCCAGAAGATAATGGCTCCCCAGTAGCACCAACATATTGGCAAACATACTGGGAATAGCACCGCTAGCATTAGTAACAAACACACTCCACAGAATAACAGTAAGTATACCTGCGGTTATACCGAGCAGCACAGCCCTTGTACTCGTGCGGAAGCCTAACACGGCAAGTAGCATAGGAACAGGAAAAACAGGCAAGTAAAAGCTGACAGAGAATAAAACTAAGCTAAAGACGTCTTGATTGTACAGCGCTAAGAATAGAGTCAAAAAGCCAAACACTACAGAAAATATCCTAGCAATAGTAACTGAGTCACGTACTTGTTTCGTTAAGGGCTTGACGAGGTCGTGGGCAAACATTACCGAAATCGCATTCAACGATGAATCCGCCGTAGACATGGCCATAGCAATAATGCCTGCGCCCAGTAAGCCTAATATGCCTGGAGATGTGTAATTCTTGACCATGAAAGGAACTATCTCTTCCTTAGCTAAATCAGGATTATCAGCTAGTAGTAGCACGCCTATCCACCATAAGCTTAGATACACCAGCAGTAAGGCCCCTGCTGAATAAGTAAGTACACGTCTGGCTTGTTTGACATCCTTAGCCATAATCATACGTTGATATAGCTCAGGCTGGAAGTGTGGTATCGAGGTGTACAATAACAGCCCTAGTAGAGGAAAAAACCGAGGATGGCGCCAGTTTATTATTTCCCATACATGATAATTTGCATTATCAGTCAGTGTAACCTGAATTTGACCAGGGTCTTGTAGGTTTTGCCAAATCACAAGCCCCAAAATAGGCAGCAAGGTACCGAAGGTGAAGAACTGAAGTACATCGGTAAAAGTGACTGATTTAATACCCCCGAAGGCAGAGTAAAAAACTACAATACTAGCAGCCAAGACAGTCGCCCATTCTTCCTGAATGTTGAAAAGTATGGCGATTACTCGGGCAATAATCTTAAACTGGATAGCCATAAAGCCCCCTCTTGCTACGATGCTACTCACAGCTGTAATGATTTGTACGGATTTACCATACATACTACCCATTGAATCAGCAATCGATACATGGTTCATGAACTCACCCATGCGCATGGCCAGCTGGCCATTAAGCCACAGACTTAATGGTGCACCTAGAAATGGAATGATGAAGTATAAGCCTCTTGTGTAAGCATTCTCAATAGAGACAAAGAAGCCGCTACCTGAAGCAAATGTGGCCACAAGCGTAGCGACCAGTGTGTAAGTAGAGAAATTCTTACCTCCTAAGGCATAGTCTTGGATAGTTTTTACTTGTCGGCCGTAGCTCAAGCCTACGATAAGTGTGGCGACCAGAAAGACGCCGAGAATAAATAAGTCCACGGGATGTAAAGGAAAAGGGTTAGTAAATACCCCTGCCCCAGAGAAGCTAGCCATAGCAATAGAGCTTTTGCTTGACCTGGGGTTCTGAGGGCCAGTTAATAAAACTAAGGGTGGAACCCACGCTTCACAGCAGTGAACTGCAGGCATTCGGGTACCATTGGAAAACTGCTCCACGCAGGGCCAACCCTAGTTAAGGGGATGGGGTAAACCGTCCAACTCTCTTTCCAGCAAAGTCCCGAATTTCGCAGTTCGAGAGTTAGTAGGTAGCCACCGCCTCTAGGCTAAAAAAATAAAGTCTAAAAAACAAAACATTGGGCGTATCAAGTGCGCAACACAGGAAGAACAGAAGGCACTCGCTCACCCAGAATGATCAAGAATTCCCTACCTTAGGAGTATGATGAAGGATGAAAAGACAGTCTTAAAAACCTCCCTAGACCACCTTCCTCCCAGGTTTCAATATGACCTGCAGGAAATTAAGCAACTGATCCTGGAGTATATCCCCAAGACAGAGATGATCATTCTGTTTGGCAGCTTCGCTAGGGGCAACTATGTAGAGGATACGCAAGCAATAGATGGCACGATCTATGAGTATACCTCAGACTACGATATTCTAGTCGTGAAGCAGCGCAATGTCAACCTGCTGGGGCTGACCTGGCGCACCTTAAAGGCGAAGATTCAGGCCAGACCTACGCCCATCCCCACGTCCTTGATCACCCACAACATCCACTTCCTCAATCACAAGATCAAGCACAGGCACTACTTCTTCTTAGACATTATCAGCGAGGGTATCATGCTCTACGACAGTGGTAAGTACGAGCTGGCTGTCCCACCAGAAAAGCTCACCTCCGACAAGCGACTCAAGAAAGCACAAAAATATCGGGAGCACTATATGGAGGATGGAGATGGCTTTTTTAGAGGATGTAGGTTTTTTCTCAGTGAAAAAGACTACAGAAAAGCAGCCTTCTTACTGCATCAGGCCGCAGAGGGCTACTATACCGCCTTGTCGTTAGTTTTTACCGACTACAAGCCTAAGACGCATGACCTTGAAGAACTACGCCAAAGAGGCATCATGATCAATGAAGCCTTGAGAGACGTATTCCCGCTGCAGACCCAAGAACAGGAGGATTGCTTTACACTCTTGCGCAGGGCCTACACAGATGCCCGCTACGACCTTACTTACACCATCACACCAGAGGAGCTACAGTATCTCATGGAGCGAGCTGTGGTGCTGCGGGAGCTCGTCGATACGTTCACTGACGAGGAGGTAACCAGGCTGCAAGTGTAAAAAACAATCGATACATTGGGCTACTGATACGACCCTCAAGAGATGGAAAAGACCACCTTAAAGACCTCCATAGCCCATTTGCCCGGCAGGTTCCAAGATGACCTGCAGGCTATTAAGGAACTGGCCCTGAAGTATGGCCCCAAGCCAGCGATGATCATTCTGTTTGGCTCCTTTGCCAGGGGAAGCCAAGTAGAAGATACCACCCAAGTGGATGGCAACACCTATGAGTACACTTCAGACTATGATATCCTGGTCGTTACCGAGCAAAATATCAAAATGCAGCGGCATAGGTGGCTAGAACTAAGAAATAGGATTGATAGACGCCCCACGCCTATCCCTACGTCCCTGATTACCCACAGCATCCACGTCCTCAATGAGAAGATCAAGGATAGACACTACTTCTTCTTAGACTTGATCAAGGAGGGGATCATGCTCTACGACAGTGGGCAGTACGAGCTGGCCGTCCCCCCAGCAAAGCTCACCTCCGACAAGCGACTCAAGAAAGCTAAAAGGTATCGGGAGCACTATATGGAGGATGGAGATGGCTTTTTTAGAGGATGTAGGTTTTTTCTCAGTGAAAAAGACTACAGAAAAGCAGCCTTCTTACTGCATCAAGCTGTGGAGAGCTACTATACTGCCTTGTCGTTGGTCATAACGGACTACAAACCTAAAACGCATGACCTTGCAGAACTCAACCAAATAGCTATCCAGCTCAACGAAGCCTGCAGGGCAGTATTCCTGCTACAGACTCAAGAACAAGAGGATTGCTTTACGCTCTTGCGCAGGGCCTACATAGATGCCCGCTACGACCTTACCTACACCATCACCCTAGAGCAGCTGCAGTATCTCATGGAGCGCGCCGTGGTGCTGCGGGAGCTCACAGAGCAGCTTTGTGAAGCGGAGATGGCTAGGCTGGAAAAGCAACTCGAAGCATAAAAAGCTCCTTCTTGCTCTATTGCCTGGGTACAGAAGTAGGGTCATGCTAATGAACCGTTTTAAAGATCAAAATACTATGAAAAAGCTGCCTATTGGAATCCAGAATATTCGTGAGATCATCACAGATGGTTACACCTATGTAGACAAGACGCAGTTTGCCTTAGACCTTATAGAGAATGGTAAACATTACTTCCTTTCTCGTCCCCGTCGTTTTGGCAAGTCCCTCTTTGTGAGCACCCTCGAAGAAATCTTCAAAGCCAACAAAAGCCTCTTTGAGGGATGTCATATCTATCAAAGTAACTATGACTGGCAGCCTTACCCTATGGTGTCTTTCAACTTTGGTGCTATTGCTAACGACACGACTGAGGAGTTAAAGACTAATTTACATGAGCTGCTTACCAAGATAGGCAAAGAGCAAGGCGTAGAAGTGAATGGATCTTCTTTGGAATTTAGATTGGAGGTATTAGTAGAAGCCCTTGCCAAGAAGGGCCCAGTAGTAGTACTCATCGACGAGTATGACAAGCCTATAATTGATCATAGTCATAACGAAGAGGTAGCAGAAGGCAACCGTAGGCTCCTCCAGTCCTTCTTCGGTGTGTTTAAGAATCTCGATAAACACATCAAGTTTACTTTTATCACAGGCATCAGCAGGTTCTCCAAAGTCTCCCTCTTCTCAGGGGCCAATCATTTGAAAGACATTAGCATGGATGCGAGGTATGCCAATATAGCGGGATATACCTATGAGGAGATGGTGCAGTACTTTGATGAGCATCTACAAGCCATTGCCCAAGAGCAGGATAGAGAGAAAGCAGCGGTCTTAGCAGAAATCAAAGCCTGGTACAATGGCTATCGCTTTACGGAAGCAGAGACATATGTCTATAACCCCTTCTCGACATTGAACTATTTCGATGAGAAAAAGCCCAAGAGCTATTGGTATGCCAGTGGTACGCCTACGTTTTTAATCCCTGAGATCAGGCAACGACCGCAAGCAGCTTTATCTTTGAGTCATATGCTCTCTACCCAGAATGAGCTTTCAGATATCAGTAGAATAGGTAGACTCTCCCTGCCAGCCCTCATGTTTCAGACAGGCTATCTGACCATTCAGGACTACGATGCTGAAATAGGGGCCTATCAGCTAGATTTTCCTAACCAAGAGGTAAGGGGTGCTTT
Source organism: Bacteroidota bacterium (assembly GCA_039192615.1). GTDB lineage: Bacteria > Bacteroidota > Bacteroidia > Cytophagales > Amoebophilaceae > UBA8403. The sequence continues at coordinate 2,571 of JBCCWZ010000015.1, read as the reverse complement.
TTTTGATTCTGTTTTCAACGAACTAACCGAGGTCACTTCCTTGGTCGTCCACCACTCCGCTAAGCAGCTGCGGGAAGCACTGGGCAAGCTAGACCTAGCAGCCTTTGTATCGATCATGAATACGCACTTTGCTAGAATTCCTTTCCATGCTTCCCAGCATGCCAAAGAAGGGTTCTATCAAGCACTTTTCTTGACCTTCCTAGAGCTCTCAGGGCTGCAGGCACAAGGAGAGGTGGTGACCAATAAAGGCCGTATTGATGTGATGTGTGCGCTAGAAGAGGTGCTCTACATCTTTGAACTGAAGGTAGACCAAGAGGCCTCTATAGCAATGGCTCAGGCCCAGCGTCAGGAATACAGCCAGCGCTACAGGCAGCAAGGGAGAAAGATCGTCGTGATGGGCATTAGCTTTTCTTCTTCCACTAGGGATATTGCTGAGTGGCAAGGCGATCTTCTAGATGAGGTAGGTGAGTTGATTCGGCAGCTAGATGCTTCAAGTAAGCGCTAGCCCTGCCACCCTGTCGTCAATTTAAGACCCCACCCTAACCCCTCTTCTTTTTCCTTTACGCCGTTTAGGAACAATAGGCTCCCATGCTTCCTGATCTTGTCTCATGGCCTGCTGTAAGTCCCATGATAAGCTTCCTGAAAACTTGTCCGAAGCAATACCCCGCTGTTGATCTGGAAGAAGTCCTAGAGTGCGTTCAAGCTGCTTTTTGCCCAACGAGCGGTCTATCTCACTGGCTTTGAACTTCTCATCTCCAGCATAAAAGCGAAGCCCCTGAAAGGCTCCCTGGTTATTGTGATAAGCCTCTGCGCGGAAACCTGATACAGCTCCTTTCTTGTTAAAGGCAGCTACAAAGCCTTCTACACTACGAACACCTGAGGCAGATAAAGTCTGGTGTGCTAACTCCTTAATATGACGCATCCCAGGCCAAACTGACTGTCGCTTAGCATGCTTCAGCTGTTGCATTTCTTTGGCCGTCTGTAAGCCCATTTGCTGCGCAATCCCCTCTGCTGCTCGTGAGGCTCTGTTGCTAATGAACTGATCATTGTACGCCTTGCCTTGATAGCCTATTCTATTCACGTATAGATGAATATGTTTGTGCGCTGTATTCTTGTGCACAAAGGCTATGTACTGGTGATCCTCCAACTTCATGGCTTTCAAAAAAGCTTTGTTAAGCTCCACGAACTGCCCCTGCGTCAAGGCCTTACCATCTTTTATAGTTGGAGAGATGACAAACGAGAGATTATTGCGCTCACAGCGCTCATTAAAGACCTGAAACATCTTGAACTCCTTCGCCACTTCATGAGGCGCTTCTGCTACAATGTTCTTGTCTAAGATAACAGCCTCCTCCCGATCCAGGGCGTAGTTGATCGAAGCACTTAAATGACTGATGCTTTTCCCTTTCGCTATCATAACACTGTTTATTTTCTCTTTTTGCCTTTCAATTTCTTTTCCATCGCTTCTATGTGATACTGCTGCTTTCTGATTTTTTTATCCTGTCTGTAGTTAAAGAAGAGACTCAAGGACAAGGCCAGCAAAATGGCTACTATACTCCTCACGAGCCACTGAGGCACGTATAAGCCCCTGGAAATCGTTCTGCTCATGTCTTGATGCAATAATTGCAGGTCTTCTACATCTATAGGAATCGGCTCCTGGTGAAGAGCCTCTACCCGCTGTAGCTGCTCGTCAATCTGTTCGCAGACCTTCTTGAATTCCTTCTCCGTGTTGATCAGGCTTTGTACCTTCTTGGTAAGGATTTCGTAGAGGGTGGTTTGACTCAATTGTGGTTTACTCATGTGTTAAATTTTTGAAGTTGGTGATTAATAGCGCCGATGACTTCTTGAAGGGCAGGAATAAAGTCTTGCCGCTCTCTGATCAGATTACTAATGCGCGCAAAGTTGTTGTGATACTCAACGAGGAGTTGGTGAAGCTTCAACTCGTCTTCGGTGAGGCGGGGATGGACGGACTTCCCTAAGGCACAACGACGTAAGTAGGTACTTACCTTGAGGTCGCTCTTTTCAGCTGCCAGTTCAATGGCTTCCTTCTCTAGGGCATACACCCGAAAGACCAGCCTGCTATCTCGAGTAGCGGACGATTTTTTACGCATAGTTCTTCCCTTTTAGGTTCATGGAACGCAAACGGGCAAGCTATTAGGAAGGGGTTGTAGATCGCCAGAGGGGAGTAAGCAGCCGATCCAACTCGGCGTAGCCTGGGCGGGCTTGGCGTCTACATTTACAATGTAATCATTGCGACCGTGGGGAGCAAAAAATATCGACCGCAAGGGAGCAAGATGGTTTTTGTGGTAACAAAAACACGTCTTGAAAAATCAATTCAAAAGAGGTGCTAGTAAACAAGCAACGGGGAGCAAGCATCTCTCTTTTTAATGACACCAAAGTAGAATCAACTAACATGTTGACTATCGCAAGCCACGATCTAAAATCGCAGTAACTTATAATAATCGCATGTTTGCGATTTGGTACTATAAACCGGATAAAAACGCTCAAACGCTGTTTTTTGGATTGGAAGCGCATCGCAAACGACTGCGAATCGGTAATCAAAGGAGCTAAATC
>JBCCWZ010000014.1:0-13426 GCA_039192615.1 Bacteroidota bacterium | reverse complement strand
TAGATGAGCTCTTTGTGCTAGCTGGTAAAGACCCGCGCCACTACTTCCAATACAAAGAGGTACCTGTAGCTTGTCGGTATTTTTATGAGGACAAGACCGTACTCACAGCCTATACTGCTCCTGAACAGTTAGGTACAGAAGCAGCTAGTAAGCTAGGGGTAGAGGCAAAAGTAGTCACGGACTATTTGGCCCGGAGTAAGGCTCTGTTTGAACAAACTAAAAAGGTCTTTTTAGAACGCTCGTTACATCAATGGAGTACATACTTCTCTAAAGACACCTTGGCGCTTTTGACCCATATCTTTCAGCTACCCCTCATTGGCAGCCTCCATCGCACCAACAAGCTCCTGCTAGAGCATCCAAAGCTCATCCAACTTTTCGATCGTTTTGCTACCTACACCGGGTCAAGCCCTTACCAAGCTTCTGGCATGCTGCAGGTCATTCCGCACCTAGAACACAACCTAGGCACTTTTTTTCCTGAAGGAGGCATGTATACCATCGTGCAAAGCTTGGTACAGCTCGGCGAAGACCTGGGTGTACGCTACCACTTCAGTGCGTTGGTAGAGGAAATTGTGGTGGCCAACAAGGCCGTACAAGGCATCAGAACTAGCCGAGGGAAGGTAGCCGCTGATCTAGTGGTGAGCAACATGGATGCTATGCTGACTTACCAGCGCTTGCTGCCGCACCACAAGGCTCCCAACCGCACCCTGAAGCAAGAACGCTCGAGCTCTGCCCTGATTTTCTACTGGGGCATAGATGCTACTTTCGAGGCACTCTCTTTGCACAACATTTTTTTTAGTGCCAACTACAAGCAAGAGTTTGCCACTATCTTTCAAGAAAAACAGATACCTACCGACCCCACTATCTATATCAACGTTAGTAGCAAAGAGCAGCCTTCAGACGCCCCAGACGGCCAGGAAAACTGGTTTGTCATGATCAACGTCCCTGCTAACCAGGGCCAAGACTGGGAAGCACGCATTGCTCAGGCCCGCGCTCATATCTTGGACAAACTCCGGCGGCTTTTAGGCAAAGACATTGAGCCTCTGATCCGTAGCGAACGCATTCAAGACCCTAGAGGCATCGAGCGGGACACGCTTGCTTATCAAGGAGCAATCTATGGAGCTAGTTCCAATCAAAGACTAGCGGCTTTCAGGAGGCACCCTAATTTTATCAGGGCCATCAAGGGCTTGTACTTTTGTGGAGGCACAGTGCATCCTGGCGGTGGTATTCCTTTATGTTTACTTTCTGCTAAAATCACTTCTGAACTCATTGCCTATCATGGTCATAAGCAAAGTGCTTAAAAATGGCTACCTGCTCAGTACGGGCCTATTAGTTGTCTGCTACACCCTAGGCATCGTGGGGCTTTGCTCTCCTTACCAGCAGCAGGTGCTTCCACTCACTCCTTTGATATTGCTGGCTACAGCGGGCCTACTCTTGGGGCACCACCAACCTTGGCACTGGCCCTTTGTCAGATTCTGTGGGGTTGCGGGGGCGATCGGTTTTTTTGTAGAAGTAGTAGGGGTACACACAGGCATGATTTTTGGATCTTACTATTATGGCACTCCCTTAGGCTGGCAACTCTGGGGCGTCCCTGTGGTCATTGGGCTCAACTGGGTAATACTGGTCTATATAGCGGGCCACCTAGTCAGTCCCCTTTCTGTCAGCCTCTCTATGAAGTGCTTCCTAGGTGCCCTAATGGTGGTTTTAATAGACTGGCTGATGGAGCCCGTAGCGGTGCAGCTAGGCTTCTGGTACTGGACAGGACAGCATATTCCTACACAAAACTATGTGGCTTGGTATGTACTGGCTTGGGGACTCTTGAGACTGTTCTACCGAGTAGGCAAGCACCCTTTCAATCCCCTGGCACCTATCGTGTATGGAGTTTTACTGGGATTCTTTGGTGTATTGGGCTGGGTACTCACGTGAAAAATGTCTGCTTGTGTCCAATATTACTGTTACAGAGCGCTGTAGCATACACGTACACTACGAACTTACTAGACCAACTATTGGATGGTAAAATCCCATCTATTTAATTTGAGGTCTCCCACCTCTAACGCATTTATGGAAAACCAAACATCACTTGAAACGGAACTTGCAGAGGGTATCTTAACGATCACCTTCAACAGCCCCGCAACAAATAATACCCTTAACACAGCTTGCATTGATGCCCTGCGGGAGATCATTCAAGAGGTGTATGACAACAGTGAGATCAAAAGTGTGATCATCACAGGCGCGGATGAAGAAACTTTTGTCACAGATACAGCGCTCCAAGAAATCCAAGAGCTCAACGAACTGAATGGTAGAAAATTTGCTGAACAGGGACAAGAGACCTTGGCCTTGATCGAAAATTGCCACAAACCTATTCTAGCAGCGATCAATGGGATAGCACTAGGCGGCGGTTTTGAGTTGGCGCTGGCCTGCCACCTGCGCATTGCTTCTGAAAATGCTACCTTCAGATTTCCAGAAGTAGCCATGGGCATTATTCCTGGCTTTGGAGGCACCCAACGGCTCACCCACCTAATCGGCAAGACCAAGGCCCTGGAGCTCCTGATGACGGGCGAGCAGCTAACTGCTGCCGAGGCCAAGGACTTGGGTGTGATCAGCTATGTAGCCAGCTACAAAGAGGCGTTGATGAAAAAAAGCAGAGAGCTTTTGCAGAAGATTATGGCGCATGCCCCCCTAGCGGTCGGTATGCTTGTCAACTGCACGAATGCCGCTTACAACCCTGACGAAAACGGCTATCAGACAGAAGCCAACAGCTTTGCCAATTGCTGTAAGACAGAAGACTTTAAAGAAGGGATTGCGGCTCTACTAGCCAACAGACCCCCGATATTCAAGGGTCTTTAGTCTCAGACACGCTAGCGCTCTCTAGTTCTATCCTAGCTTATGCGCCCACTACAAAAGCTTGCTAGCGAAACCGCCCTTTATGGCCTCAGCAGTGTGGTAGGCAGGGTACTCAACTACCTCCTTGTACCTTTTTACACGAGTGTTTTTTTGCCTGCTGAATATGGCGTCATCACAGAGTGGTATGCCTACGCTGCCTTTCTGCAGGTCTTGTATACCTACGGGATGGAGACGGCTTACTTCCGTTTTGCCCAGCGGGAGCCAGCTGCCTTTGACCTAGCCCTGAGTGTGCTACTCACCTCTAGCCTGATCTTCTCAGGCTTACTAGTGCTCTTTGCTATCCCCATCACGGCAGCCTTGGCATGCCCAGGCCAGGAGCATTATATACACTATTTTGCTGCTATCGTCGCATTGGACACAGTGTTGTCCATTCCTTTTGCCCAGTTGCGGCTGCAAAAACGCGCCCGTTTCTTTGCCATTACCAAGCTCTTACAAATCGGGGTAAATATTACCCTCAACCTGGCTTTGTTGTACGTGAGAACGCACCTTGCCACAGGCCACCTGCCGTCTTGGATAGCCCACTGGTACGATCCTGCTCGAAGCGTAGAGTATGTATTCCTAGCAAACCTACTAGCCACTATGGCCGCTTTGCCATTGCTTGGCCCGTCGTTAGTAAAAGTCAAATTCAGACTGCCCTGGCAGCAACTGCGACCGATGCTGGTGTACGCTTTCCCACTGCTGCTCATGGGCTCAGCTGGGGCGGTCAATGAGATGCTGTCGCGGGCCATGCTCCGCCACTGGCTGCCAGTAGGTTTTTATCCAGGTCAAAGCAACGAGGAAGTCTTAGGCATCTTTGGGGCGTGCTACAAACTAGCCGTTTTTATGCAGCTAGGCATCCAAGCCTTTCGCTATGCTGCAGAGCCTTTTTTCTTTACCCAAGCCCAGCAACGTAATGCCCCTGCCCTTTTCAGTACGGTGATGCATGGGTTCATCCTGGGCGCATGTTTCATCTTATTTGCCGTCAGTGCTAACCTAGATTTGCTCGGCCACCTATTCCTAAGACAAGCTGCCTATCGCGCTGCCATAGACATTGTACCTTATTTGATGCTTGGCTACTTGTTGTTGGGCATGTATTTCAACCTCTCAGTGTGGTTCAAAATCACTGACCGAACCTATTATGGAACTGGACTGACGGTGACAGGTGCTTTGGTCAACATTGTGCTGAATAGGCTGCTGGTTCCGCAGCTGGGCTATTGGGGCAGTGTATGGGCCACCGTGGCCAGCTATGCCAGCATGACTGCGCTGTGTTACTATTGGGGACAGAAGTACTACCCTATCCCCTATCGGCTAGGCCACCAGCTTCTTTATATAGGAGGTACCTTAGTGAGTGTGTACCTGGCCAGAAGCCTTTCTTACACAAACTTTCCTCAAGCTGTAGTGAGTAACTTATTGCTGACGATCCTCTTTGGAGGGATGTTGTATGGGCTTAGACAAAGGGGTGCCGCCACGACAAGTACGGACTGACCAAGCTAGACAGAAGTGCTTTGGGAGCGGCTTTTTTCGTAGGTTTGTTGGAAAATTACTCCCATGCATATTCCAATCATTAACCGTTCTAAACACGCCCTACCGGCCTATGCTACTACTGATGCCAGTGGTATGGATCTACGGGCCAATCTGGATGAAAGTATTCCCCTCAAGCCTGGACAAAGGACGCTGGTAGCGACGGGTTTACACATGGCCCTACCCAAAGGCTACGAAGCCCAGGTAAGGCCCAGGAGTGGCTTGGCCCTGAAGCATGGTATTACGGTCTTGAACAGCCCAGGCACGATTGATGCGGACTACCGTGGCGAGATCAAGGTCATGCTCATTAACCTTGCTGAAGAAACGTTTATCATTGAAGACGGTGAGCGTATTGCCCAACTCGTGATTGCAGCGCATGCACAAGCTATATGGATGCCAGTAGAAAGCCTAGCAGCTACTGACCGGGGTGAAGGGGGGTTTGGTAGTACTGGCACTGCCTGAGTTATCAGTTATGAATGACTAATCAACGAATAACCTTAATGGCACAGGCGTTTTCTATTTGGGCCAGTGGTGAATGCAACAGGCTCCAAACACTCGATCAATAAATGCTATAATAAGCCAATAAATCAATGATATAATCAACCGTATGCATCTTATTATTCCCATGGCGGGCAAAGGCAAACGCATGCGTCCACATACCCTCACCACGCCCAAGCCACTAATGCCTATTGCCGGCAAGCCCATTGTAGTGCGGCTCGTAGAGGAAATCCAGGCAGCCTGTCCCCTCTCCATTAAGACCATTGGTTTTGTGGTCAACGAATTAGAACCTGATACGCAGGCCCAGCTAATCCAGCTGGCACAAGACTTGGGGGCAAAAGCCGAATTTTATCCTCAACATGAAGCCCTAGGGACAGCCCATGCTGTACTGTGTGCCGCAGCACTACTACAGGGGCCTGTGATTGTCGCCTTTGCGGATACGCTTTTTAAAAGCCGCTTTACCTTAGATAAAGACCAAGAGAGCGTCATCTGGGTCAAAAAAGTGTCAGACCCGAGCGAATTCGGCGTTGCGCAGCTAGATGAACAAGGCAACGTTACCGCTTTAGTCGAGAAGCCCACAAGCTTTGTTTCTGACTTGGCTATCATTGGGATTTATTATTTCCGGGAGGGGGCACAACTGCACCAGGCACTCAAAGACTTGGTTGCGCGGGATATACGCAAAGATGGGGAATACCAGCTTACAGCTGCCTTAGAAGCCATGCAGCAGCAGGGAGTGCAGTTTGCAACACAGACTGTGGACGAATGGCTCGATTGTGGCAACAAGGAGGCAACTTTGCATACCAACCAGCGTTTTTTGACCTTTTTGCAAGATGACAAGGGTTTAGTGGCACCTACTGCACAGCTACATAATAGCGTACTCATTCCGCCGGTTTACATAGGCGAGCAAGTGGTGGTAAAAAATACCGTCCTCGGCCCTTATGTGTCTGTAGGGAGTCATGCCCAGATCAGTGACGCACGAATTCAGAACAGCATTGTACAAACTCACAGCACCATCGAGAATGCTACGATGAAAGACTCAATCATCGGCAACCATGTCTACTTTGCAGGCAAAAGTGCAGCTGTCAGCATCGGCGACTACACGACGATCGAGCGTGATGACTGAAGCGCTGGCTACAACGCGCACAGCGTATTGCTAATACTACGAAAGCCCGACAGCATGTATAGACGGTACTGGAGACTTTGTTTTTGGCTCTTGGTAGGGAGTAGTTGCTGGCAAGCATGTCGTCCTGGACTGCAAAAGAGCCCGAGCAGCAGTGATCGGCTGGTACAACCGTTGGAATTTGAGTACTTGACGCTGAGCGCGACCCTGCGTTACTACAACGCAACACAACACACTAGCACTGCCTATGTTAAGTTTAGGATCCAAAAAAATCAATGCATTTGGTTTTCCGTGGTAGGGCTTTGGGGCGCAGAAATTATGCGAGGGATGCTTACGCCTCAGAGCGTTACAATACTCGACCACCTGCAAAAGACCTATCGTGTCTATGACTACGCTACTCTGCAGACCCTCTGGCCCGGGCCTTGGGATTATGCTGTAGTGCAAGCCTTGCTGCTAGGAGAAGTCGTCCAGGATTATACCGCCCAGGAGGTATTACAGGCGCATTTCCAACAGGCCGTCATACAACAACAAAAAGGAGCATGGATTTTGCAGCACCTAGTCAATTCAACCCAGGGCAAAGTAGAAAAACTAGTGGCCACAGGTCGCCCAGGCCGGCTCATAGCTGTCTACCATCAATTCAAGCCTTGTCAAGGGGGTCTTTTGTCAAAGCAGGCTACCTTCAGTTGGTATCCCTACACAGGCCCAACTACCCCTGCTACGACCGTGAAGCTAGCTAGAGTCAAGGCCCAGTGGCCACAAAAGCCTTTAAAATTTCCTTTTGTTATTCCGGCACACTATGAAAAAAAATAAACGAGCTTGGATCATAGGTATTTGGATGGTGGCAATAGGCTGGCTTACAGCCGAGGCCCGGCCTAGTAAGACGAAGTTTGAAGCAGATCGAGCCGTACTGCTACAACGCATCAAGAATATTCAGCAGATTTTACGGCAAACAGCCACTAAAAAAAAGGCAGGGATAGGCCAGCTACAGGCCCTGAATGGGCAGATTGAGTCTAATGCACTATTAATCAAAACACTCAGCCAAGAGCTAAAAGGCATTGACCAGGCTATTCAGCAAAAGCAACGCACCATCGCTACCCTGGAACGCGATCTCGTCCAGCTAAAGCAAGAGTATGCAGCTATGGTCTATATGGGCGTTAAATCCCTACAAGACATCAACCAGCTGATGTTTATCTTTGCTGCATCCTCTTTCCACGAACTAGTACAAAGACTGCGCCATATTAAACAGTATACGCGCACTCGACACCAACATTTTTTAGAGATCGAGAAGGTTAAGGCAGCACTCCAAATTCAACAAACAGCGGCTGCTCAACGTAGGCAAGCCAAAACCGCTTTACTAAAAACCCGACAAGCAGAAAAAGGCAAGCTCAACCGCTTAAAAACCCAGCAGACGCACCTGGTAGGAAAGCTAGAGCAGCAGCAGACGCACCTGGCCCAAGAGCTTGAGCAACGTAACCGAGCCGTGAAACGGCTGGATAAGTTGATTAAAGACAGCATACAGCGAGCTAAGCGTCCTAAGCCAGCGCCCGGAGCATCGCCCAGGCCCTTGTCTGCTAGCACTAAGCCGAGGAATATGAAAAAGTTAACAGGGCTCTTTCGCCAAAACCGGGGGAAGCTACCGTGGCCAGTAAAAACAGGCTTCATTAGTAGTAAGTTTGGTATTGGGGGGCACCCTGTACTCCGCAATGTACAAGTAGAGAATCTGGGCATCGACATCCAGACCCAAACAGATGCCCGAGTGCACGCCATTGTGGAGGGCGTAGTCACCACCATTGCCCATGTACCTGGCATGCACTGGGTCGTTATTATCCAACACGGCGCCTACCGCAGCGTGTATGCCAAGCTCAAGCACACCACGGTCAAGCAAGGACAGTACGTACAAACACAAACGCCTATTGGTACGGTTCATACTGATGCACAAGGCACGACTGAGCTGCAGCTGCAACTATGGAAAGGTACCCAAAAGCTAAATCCAGCCCAGTGGCTTTGTAAAAAGTAAGAGCAAGAAACTAGTGGTTAGGTGCTAAGGATAGTCTGAAACAGGACTTAGGCTTGAGCAGGCTGTACCTGGTTTAGAGCTTCCATCTCTGCAGGGGGCGCGGTAGCAAAAGGCACTTTGTGTTCAGCCCAGTCAAAGACACTGTAGTCATAGTGAGGTGTCATAGTCAAGCACTCGGTAGGACACACAGTAGTGCACAAGCCACAAAAGCAGCACTTAGCCATGTCAATATCAAAGCGGGCAGCATATAGGCGCTTGGTCATGCCATTGCTGGTTTTTCCGAGGGGTACAGGCGATTGAATGGACTCGATCTCAATGCAATCTACAGGGCATACCCGCGCACATTTATCGCATACAATGCAGTCATCAATCTCGTTGTGCAGCTGGTAACGCCCGCGCGGGGGTACTGGCAATTGTTCGTGGGGATACTGGAGTGTAGCAGGTCCAGTCTGGAAATAGGCTGTATGGCTAATGGATCGGTTTTTAGGGGCGGCCCCCAGAGACTGGCGCAGATGCCGGCCAGTCAGGTATAGGCCATTCCACAAACTTCGTAGGGTATGAAGGAAGGGGTTTTCAAACATGGGGTAACGCTTTTTCTCTCACAAGATACATAGCTGCCAGCACAAGGTCACTAAAGCAAGGGCCAAAGCAAGCGGCGTGAGGTACTGCCAACACAAACGCATAACCTGATCAAAACGCAAACGCGGGAAGGTCCAGCGTATCGTCATCTTGACTCCCACCACGAACAAGGTCTTGGCCCACAGCCAACCACTGGCCCACACATGCCCAGCCCAAGTGCCTGGTACACCACTAGTCCAGGTACTTAGCGGCAAGCCCGGCAAGTTGGGCAGCGGCGAGTGCCAACCGCCCCAAAACAAGAACACCCCTAAAAGGCTCATCAGAAGCAACATGCTGTACTCAGACAACATGAGGTAGGCCCAACGCAAGCCACCGTATTCGGTGTGGTAACCTCCAATGAGCTCTGACTCCGCCTCGGGCAGGTCAAAAGGGGCTCGGTGACAGGCAGCCAGGGAGGCCACAAAGAAGACAGCATAGGCCAGGCCCAGGGAGGGCATGCGGAAGATGTTCCAGGTCAGTATTCCACCCCATTGAGATACGTCTAGGCCCTTGAGACCCAACAAGTAGGTGGGGGATGACGCGTCTGGACCTTGTTGGGCGGCTATGGTAGCTAAGTTGAGGGTTTGGCTGACCATTACCACGCTCAGTACACTGAGGCCCAGGGGGACTTCGTAGGCCATGAACTGGAGTAGCGCACGCATAGCGCCTAGGCGGGCATACTTGTTGTGCGAGGCCCAGCCTGCTACCCAAATGCCCATTACTTCGAGCCCGGCCATAGCTAGAAGATACAGCACGCCTGTGGCTGTAGGAGCACCGTGCCAGGTAGGAGTCACTGGAAGCACAGCAAAGGCAGCCATCACTACTACCAACGTCCAGGCTGGGGCCAGGGCAAAGAGTCTTTTGTCAGCCGTTGCCGGCACTATACTTTCTTTTTGCAAGAGCTTGAGCAGGTCGGCAAAAGACTGTAGCAGCCCGCGGTAGCCTACGTCTGTAGGGCCTAAGCGATCTTGTATGAAAGCAGCGAGCTTGCGCTCGGCATAGATTCCACCCAAGGCAAAGAGCAGCAGCAAAGGCAGGTAAAAGAAAAGGGTAGACATAGGGCGTGGATCAGCTGCCTACAAGATGGGCTTTGGATAGGCTTAGTGTCAAGCTGGTAGAGACTCTAGGTGCACAGGCTGGTTAAAAAAAATACGGGTGGCAGCTTCAAAGGCGGGGGTCAGGTCTGATACGATGAAGTGATCTTCTACAGAAGCGCTGGTGCTTAGCAGTTGGTGGTGGGCTAAGAACTGCTGGAGCGCCTGGGCAGCCAACGTAGTGGCATCGACCACAGCGACCTGCTCCTGATAAAATTCCTGCAGCTGTGTTTTGATGACTGGATAGTGCGTACAGCCTAAGATCAGGGCTTTGATCTGCTGCAGGCTTGGATGCTGGAGGTAATGGTGGATGATTTCTTGACTAACAGTGCCTTGGGCAAAGCCTGCTTCGATCATGGGCGCTAAGAGCGGTGTGGCCAGGGCATGGAGCTGAATGTCTTGGTGCAGGGCTTGTATTTTTTGGGTGTATACGCCGGAGTTGATGGTCTGCTGGGTGCCAATAAGGCCCATGGACTGCCCTTGAAAGTGGCGGCCGATGTAGTCGACCATTGGATCAATGACATTGAAGACGGCTGCCTGCTGGCCCACCTTAGCCTGGATTATATCGTAGGCTGCTGCCGAAGCCGAGTTGCAAGCCATTAAGATGACTTTGCAGCGCTTTTGCAAGAGGAAGTCGCAGATTCTGAGGGCATAAGTTTGGATCGTGGCCGCAGACTTGTCGCCATAAGGCAAGTGCGCTGTATCGCCAAAGTATACAATACTCTCTTGGGGCAAGAGGTCTTTGACAGCCCGGGCTACGGTGAGCCCACCGATGCCACTGTCAAAAATTCCAATAGGACGGTTCATTGGTTGATTGAGAGATTGGTTGATTGAGAGATTGGGTGACTTTATCATTTTTTTCCTCTTTCTGTCATCCAGAATCTCCTGCCAGTAGTCTCAATCAACCAGTCAAGCAATCATTAAATCCAACAATAAGATGTGGGCCCACCAGGGATTGAACCTGGAACCCCCTGATTATGAGTCAGGTGCTCTAACCGATTGAGCTATGGGCCCTGCGTATGCTTGAAATTAGGGGCGTAATACTACACATTTGCAAGTAGGTTTACAAGCCCGTTGCTGGATACTAGCCTCCTGGGTGTGTGCTAGTAGCGGCTAGGTTGCTATGACACTGCATCTTATTATGGCCTCTTCTGCACATCAAAAGTACTTAATTGTAGTCACAGGCCCCACAGCTGTGGGCAAAACAGCGCTTTGCATCCAGCTGGCCCTGCATTTGCGCACCGAGATTGTCTCGGCCGATGCCCGGCAGTGCTATCAAGGCATGGCTATTGGCACTGCACAACCTACAGCAACAGAGCAGCAGGCTGTGCCCCACCACTTGGTCAACTTCTTGTCGGTGCAGACGCCGTACAGTGCTGGGAGGTATGCGCAGGATGCGCTCAAGACTTTGACTACTTTGTTTGCTAAGTATGACTATGTGCTAATGACCGGGGGGTCTGGGCTGTATATTCAGGCAGTGTGTCAAGGGCTAGACGCTGTGCCACCAGCAGCACCTACTATTCGGGCTGCTTTGAATGCGCGGCTACAACAAGAAGGCTTGGAGGCGCTGGCTGCTGACCTAGCGCTTCAAGACCCTGCTTATTATCAAACAGTAGATCGGGCTAACCCCCAGCGGGTCATAAGGGCGCTAGAAGTGTGCTTGGCCACGGGGCAACCTTACAGTACCTTTCGCCAACAGCAGGCCGCAGCACGTCCGTTTACCGTCATCAAGGTCGGACTTACCAGAGACCGGGCTGAGCTTTACCAGCGGATCGACGCCCGGGTGGAGCAGATGTTGGCCGAGGGCTTGATAGAGGAGGTGATGGCTTTGTATCCTTACCGAACCTGCAATGCTTTGCAGACGGTAGGCTATCGCGAACTGTTGGGCTATCTGGCAGGCCACTATGACCAGGTAGAGGCCATTCGACTACTTAAAAGAAATACCCGGCGCTATGCTAAACGACAGTTGACTTGGCTGCGTCGCGACCCTGCCCTGCCTTGGTTCCATCCTGACGACGGGTCTGCTATCCTTACCTACCTCGAACCAATAATCGCTATTTCATGAAATACCTACCCAAAAATCCCACTCAAGCCTCTTTTTTCGAGGCGGTCTACGCCGTCGTTCGGCTTATTCCGTCAGGCAGGGTCACTACCTACGGCGCCATTGCCCAGTGTTTAGGTACCAAGGGCAGTGCCCGCATGGTGGGTTGGGCCTTGCACCAAGCCGCCCAGTACCCGGAGGTGCCAGCCCACCGGGTGGTGAATCGCCATGGCTTGCTCACCGGCAAGCACCATTTTACAGGCGCGCAGACTATGGAGCAACGCCTGGCTGCAGAGGGTGTGCGGGTGCGGCAGGATCAAGTGCAGGAGTTTGCGCAGCTTTTCTGGGATCCTATACAAGGCATGGGGGTGCTGCCCTAAAGGATGTCTTAGGTTGGATTATCGTCTAAGAAGCGGAGAATTTGTTTTCGCAATGTCTCCAATTCGTTGTTATTGGCCACCTTGATGAGGATGCTTAGCAGCTCATTGTAGCGCTCTAGCAACTCTGTGTATTTTTTCGCTAGCTTTAGTAACTCAGCAGTATCGCGATTGACGTAATTAAGATGGCCCTCACCTGTTTGATTTTCTTCTGATTCTAACTCAGGAAAGTCGATCGCAAAATTGTAGTGGATGATATTGCCGACAGCGCTGATGAATTCATAGCTTAGCTCGGGATCCTTGAACCGATTGTAAAGTGTATTTCTACTAATTTTGAGTCGCTCTGCCAATTTTTTGATGGGGAAGCCACTTTTTCGACTAGCTTCTTCTACGATTTCTCCTCTGTGTTTTTTCATAGAAGCAAATATGTGGATAATGACTATAAACTGAGCAGCTTCTTTTATTCATATATGGCTAATCAGCTATTAATGCATTTCTATTCTGCCTAAATTAGGACACTATTGCATAGTTGTTGAAGCTTGTCAAAGCATTAGTTGGAAATGAGTAGTTTTGAGGTTCTTGACTATAATGATGACAGAACAACAACACCAACGGCAAAAAAAGCTCATTAGAACGCTTTGGATAGGATTTTTGTGCTGCCTAAGCGCCATCCCGCTTTACGTCTTTACCGTCAAGATCAACTTGTGGAATCTGTACGGGGCCTTGCCTTCACTGGCAGTACTCGAAAACCCTAAAAATAATTTGTCCTCCGAGCTGTACGCAGCCGATGGCGTCTTGCTAGGCAAGTATTTTAGAGACAACCGTAGCCCAGTGGACTATGAAGACATCTCCCCTAACATGATCCATGCCCTCCTAGCTACTGAAGATCATCGGTTTGAAGAGCATGCGGGTATTGATCTTAAAGGGCTGTACAGGGCCTTCTTAGTGTCTATTCTCTTGCAAAAGCACAAAGGAGGAGGAAGTACGCTCTCGCAACAGCTGGCCAAGAATCTCTTTAAGACCCGGAGTGAAAAGTATAAAGGACTACTCAGTAATCTCCCACTTATTAAGACAGTGATTGTAAAGACCAAAGAGTGGATCTTAGCCGTGCAGCTCGAGCGGTCTTATACCAAAAAGGAGATCTTGACTATGTACCTCAACACGGTCAGCTTTGGCAGCAATGCTTTTGGCTTGAAGGTAGCAGCCAAGACTTTCTTTAGTACGACCCCGGATTTACTGAGCATAGAACAAGCAGCTTTG
>JBCCWZ010000013.1:0-13841 GCA_039192615.1 Bacteroidota bacterium | reverse complement strand
CGGGTACATCATCGAACAGCTGGGCCATTGCTTGGGGCGACTTCAAGAAAAACTGGTTGTTTTCAAAACGCATCCGGTTGGGATCATCATAGTCCTTACCAGTTTGCAAACACAACAAGATGTCTTGTGCCGTGCTGTCTTTTTCATCCACATAATGGACATCATTGGTAGCGATTACTTTGACCTGGTGCTTTTTTGCCCATTTGAGTAGCACCTCATTGCACTGATCTTGCGCTGAAAGGCCATGTCGCTGCAACTCGATGTAATAATCCTCCCCAAAGATGTCTAGCCACTCCAGAAAGCACTGCTCTGCCGCTTCCTCGCCTTTGTGCAAGATGGCTTTGGATACCTCGCTGCCTAGACAACAGGTAGTCGCTACCAGGCCCTCTGCGTATTGCTTGATGAGCCGCTTGTCTATTCTGGGCTTATAGTAATACCCCTCTAGAAAGCCCATGGAGCATAAGGTGGAGAGGTTTTTGTAGCCAGTTTCGTTTTTGGCCAACAGTACCTGGTGATAGCGGGTCTTGTCTTTGTGGTTATGCATGTCAGGCGCCACATAAAACTCACATCCAACGATGGGTTTTACGCCTACTTTCTTGGCCTCGGACACAAAATGCGGCACCCCAAACATATTGCCGTGGTCAGTGATAGCCAGGGCCTCCATGCCCAACTGCTGGGCGGTACCTACCAGGTTCTTGATCTTGGCGGCGCCATCTAACAATGAATATTGGGTAT
Organism: Bacteroidota bacterium; assembly: GCA_039192615.1. Classification (GTDB taxonomy): domain Bacteria; phylum Bacteroidota; class Bacteroidia; order Cytophagales; family Amoebophilaceae; genus UBA8403. Next base: position 13,106 of record JBCCWZ010000013.1, on the reverse strand, counting down.
GGCAATGGAGGTGGCAGAATTGGCTCATGATGGTATCGGATAGCTAGGCTAGCAGCTTACTTGACTCATGACAAAAATAATAATTATGCTAGGGAAGATGATTAATATTTAAGTAATTATATCTGTGTTCTTGATTAATCAACATACTAAACCGTATAACCATGCTAGAAAAAATGAAAATGAATTTTGCCCCGCTTGCTGCCACCTTGTTCATTAGCTTTTTATGCTTAACGCAGACTGCTTGCTTCAATGAGAAAGGGGGCGAAAATAATGGCGGACAATCATCTACTAAGCAGGGGGCAACGAGCGGTGGTTTAGGTGGGGAAAATAAACTTAGCAGCAAGGAGGTGCTAAGGCCATTAAAGCTTATAGAGGATTCTAAAAGCGCTTCCGTGAACAACTTTATCCTGGTAGCCATCACGCCCAAGAAGAAAGGCATGAATTTGGCAGACTTTCTTATCGAAGCTTCTGCTTCCATCGCAGATATAAAAGTAAAAGGAATAGGCAACAAAAGGAGCGAGGTTGTTCTGCCAGGCAAGAGTTTGGCTGACCTGTATGTGTATTCCCCCACAACGCGCAAGGGTACTTGCAAGGGTACTGAAGACAAAAACTTTAGCAGCGGCAAGGAAGTTGCCGTCAGGCTCAAATGTATACCAGAAAGAACCATTCCAGAAGGAACTGAATACACGGTAACCGTCAAAGTAAAACGTAAAGGCGAACAAGAAGGAGTAGAGGCGTCAATCAAATTGACAAGGATAAATGAGTCCAAAAAATAAATTAGGTACTGAACAGGGCCCCAGGATTAAATACCCGTTGTCCTGAGTTTGTAACTCAGGACAACCCTTATTGTGCCGTCTTTGTGCCTGGTACGCTCCAAACTCCCCCCTCTCCTCCCCCACCGCTCTTTAACATTATGTTAAATAGATTGTGCAAATCTAGTACCTCTTCGCTAAAGGGGTGAGTGCCAACGAGACAATGGCAAAATGCTTCAAGTACCTAATAAAGCCGCTACAAAGGCAGGAGGATCAAAAAGCTGGAGATCATCCACGCCCTCACCAACGCCAATGTATTTCACCGGCACTTGGAATTGATCAGCAATGCCTAGCACCACGCCCCCTCGGGCCGTGCCATCGAGCTTGGTGATAGCGAGAGCCGTTACAGCCGTAGCTTGAGTGAAAGCCTCTGCCTGCACAAAAGCATTTTGGCCCGTACTTCCGTCGAGCACCAGCAGTACCTCCTGGGGCGCTTCAGGAAGCAATTTTTGGATGGTGCGACGAATCTTGGCGAGCTCCTGCATCAAGTTCACCTTGGTATGTAGCCGCCCAGCTGTATCAATGAGGATCACATCAGCCTGCCTACGCAAGCCCTCCTGGATAGTCTCATGCGCTACCGCAGCAGGGTCAGTGTGCTGGCCTTTGGCTATGACCGTGGCACCTACGCGATCGCCCCATTGCTGAAGCTGCTCTACCGCAGCAGCCCTGAAGGTATCTGCTGCCCCTAAGATGACCTGCTTGCCTGCTTGCTGGTACTGGGCAGCGAGCTTGCCGATAGTCGTGGTTTTGCCCACGCCGTTGACGCCTACTACTAGGACTACATGGGGGCCTGCACTGGACAGGACTTGTTTGGGAGCAGGTGTGGGAAAGAGGGCCATCATCTCCTCTTTGAGCAACTGATCTAGTTCAGCTGTAGACAGGTATTTATCCCGCGCTACCCGCTGCTCTAATCGCTCGATGATTTTCACGGTGGTATCTATGCCTACATCGGCCCCAATGAGCATTTCTTCCAACTCATCGAGCACTGCTTCGTCCACCTTTGCCTTGCCAGCAATCGCTTTACCGAGCTGATGCCAGAAAGACTGCTTGGTTTTGGCTAGTCCTTGGTCTAAGGCTGTTTTGGAAGCTTGAGAGAAAAATTTATGCATACTTATCAGGGGATATAGGGAAAATTACTCAATAAAAAAGTCCCTCAAAGGGACTATATAGTTAGGAGCTGCGTCTTCGGGCAGTTTCTCGCCTCTACCCACTTTATGAGCGTCCTACTTTTGTGCGAGTGCTTTTGCTACTGCCTCGGTAGGTACCATCTCTTCTTTGAAGGTGTAAGCGCCTGTCTTGGGGGAGCGCATGGCCTTGATGACTTTGGCTAGGTTTTTACTGCCGGCTTTCTGGAGGGTAGCAACTACTTTCTTGGCCATAATAGTTATTTGATTTCTTTGTGAATGGTATACCGCTTCAAGATGGCGTTATACTTTTTCAACTCTAATCGAGCTGGCGTGTTCTGTCTATTCTTCTCTGTGGAGTATCTTGATATACCAGGTATGCCACTTTTTCTGTGCTCTGTGCACTCCAAGATTACCTGCACTCGGTTGCCTTTTTTGCTTGCCATAATGTAGTCAGCTTATACGCTTGGTTACTGGTCAGCTACGAGCCAACCTAGCTCCTGGGCCAATGTACCTTGTTTTTTTGCTTCTTTGAGTACTGTACTGATGCCCTTCTTGTTGATTGTCCTCAAGGCAGCAGTGGATACTTTGAGTGTCACCCACATATCTTCTTCAGGAAGATAAAATTTCTTCATTTGGAGGTTTGGGTAAAACCGCCGCTTCGTCTTATTGTTCGCATGCGAGACATTGTTCCCCACACGTGTTCTTTTACCAGTTATTTCACAAATCTTTGCCATTGCTTAGCCTTTTTCAGCGTAGTACGCAAATATAGGGCGACCTGCCTATTATTCAAAATGAGAATCACTGAGCAAGTCAGCATCCTGATGAATCTCAATAATTATCCCATGCACTAAAATGGGTAGCCGATGCCAATGTTATAGACTGCCTGGCCAGGCAAGCCCCAGTGTTTGTTCAAAGCAATTTTGTGACCTACAAACCGCTCTCCAGCGGGCCTGGCAGGATCATATACCTTGAGCCCCATGTCTAAGCGTAAGACCACGAAGCTAAATTTGAAACGTATCCCAATACCTGTACCCACAGCGATGGCTTTGTAAAAGTCCTGAAAGCTAAACTGCCCCCCTGGCCGCCCATCCTCACGCAAAGTCCAGATATTACCTGCATCCACAAACAGAGCCCCTTCTAAAAAGTCCCCTAGCTGCTGTCTAAGCTCTGCGCTACCTTGTAGCAATAACTCCCCAGGCTGATCTGGATGATACTTTTCATCAGCACTTTTTGGAGGACTGTAGGTGCCTGGACCGAGGCTACGGGGAGCCCATGCACGCATGGTATTAGCCCCTCCTATAAAATAGTATCGGTTGTAAGGCAGTACTTGGTATTCACTATAGGGATTGGCAATACCTGTATGAAGACGATAGGCAAAAATAGTACTGGAGAAAATGGGTGCGTGTTGGCTATAAACAATATTCAGTTTCACATACTGATAATGTGCAAAATCCGGCATTCTCCTACGCAGGTCAACAAAGTTTTGCAGGGTCCCTGCACTCTCGAAAAATAATTCTAGCAACCAATAAGATAAATCTGCATCAGATACGGGTTCCTTACGAAATGTACTCCTAAAAGAAAAGAGGCTTAACCAAAAAGGCCTGAAAACTCTATAAAGATTATTTCCCTGATCCTTGAGTTTTTCTAAATGTTTTTTGAATCGTTTATTGACCTTCGTATCAATCCAGTCAATACGTAAGGGTATCCATTCATATGCACCAGAACCTTGGTCTTGCCAAGTATAACTTAAAACACCTTTGAAGATATTTTGTTTGTAATCTGGACGTCGTGTAAAGTCATAGCCTGCAGACAACGTTGTGGCTGGGTTAAATCGCTCCAGGCAAGCCTGTGTTGTATCATTGATAGGCAACAAGAATTGAGGCAAGGATAGTGAGAGATCAATACCCAAGGCCTGGCTACTAGTAAAGCCTCTTTTACTTGTAGTTACTGATGCACCCTCAGCACCTACATGAGTAGCTAGGGTCAACGTCTCTAGTCTACCCAACAGGTTTCTACTGGCTAATGAAAGCTTGTAGAAGGGGCTAGGCAACCAATAGCTAACCTGGAGTCCTATTTCATTAGCAAGCTGAAATCGATCCACTGGAGAGGTATGAATGTGCGGTATCAGGCGCCCATTGTCTGCTATGTCATAGGTAATATTAATATACTTGAACATGCCTAGTCTAGTAAGACGCCGTTGTGTTTCGATCAGGTCTTGCTTCCTATAAAGTTGAGGAGGATATATTGGCAGTTTATTGGCTAGTATCCGGGGATTAAACTGCGGACTCAAATGCCTCAATGTAATGCCGCCATAAGAGATAGACGCTTCGTGAGATGCTTTTTCGGACTGGTCTTCATGAACGTCCCAGATTACTTGGTCTATATGGGATACTAGATGCGCTTGACTGCCTGTAGGAGTTTCTATCACAGTCTTTATGACTACAGAATTGTCCACCGCTGTTGTGTCTACCTCAAAACGAATGTACTGCCTTTCAAAACTGAAATAGCCATGATTGCTGAGCAGCTCATAAATGCGTTCTCGTTCTTGTCCCAGCACTTCCTGATTATAGAGGGCCCCCTTCTTGAGCAAGCTTTGCTGCTGATGCGTTTGGAGTAGTTTTTTAATGGCTTGATCAGGAATATAAAGCCGAATGGCTCCTATTAGGTGAGGCTGATTCTCTTGAATATGATAAGTAATGGAAGCTCTTTGATCACGGAGCTCCACCGTGCTGCTCACTTGGGCTTTAAGATAGCCTTTGGAGTGAAGATAAGCCAACAAATTTTTTTCTGTCAGCTGGCGCTGCTGCGGGCTATAAATCACAGGAGCTTCACCCCAGCGCATAAGAAGGTTGCCTTTTTGGAGCTGCTTTTTCTGCGTTTTTATCTTCTTAGCTCGTTGTTGCTCTAAATACTTTACCCGCTGCTCGTCGCCAGCAGCCGCTACTATCTTGGCATCAAAATCAGCCTCTATTTTCGCTATGCGTTGCTGAATAGACTCTTTATCAAAATAGCACTCGCCAGTCTGATAGATCCATTGCCCCCAAGGTATCCCTAGCCACGTGGTATTGGGTTGCTGTTGATAGTATCTTGCTAACGTTTGTTTACTTACTTTTTGGGTACCTTTGATTTGCCGTTTTCCTAATAAGTACTCATCCTCTTTCAGCAGGCGTGTGGCCACACACCCTGACAAAAACAAAGTGCCGACAAGCAGGTATAAATAAGATGTTCGCTGCAAATCAGATTCCTTTTCAAAAACTGTCTTCCCGAGAGGTAAAATTCATCAAAAGTCTCCGCTTAAAGAAGCATCGGCAGCAAGAAAATGTTTTTATCGTAGAAGGAGCCAAAAATGTAACACAGCTACTCGCCTCGTCATATACGGTCCCCATACTGGTGGGGACTCCTAATTTTCTAGCGGCTCACCCAGCGCTATGGTCAAAACACGACGGGGCGATCTTGCAGACTGATGAGACGACACTGGCCAGCCTAGGCAATCTAACTACTAACAAGGCAGTGCTGGCCGTAGCCCGCATCCCTACGCATGCTTCAGAAGCGCCTCCTGAGGAGGCATGGGGCTTGGTAATAGACGATATTCGCGATCCTGGAAATCTAGGCGCTATCGTGCGGATAGCCGATTGGTACAATATTCCGACCATCGTTTGTTCCCCTACCACAGTAGACCTCTACAATCCCAAGGTGTTGCAGGCCAGTATGGGTTCCTTCCTACGGGTTCAGGTACATTACACCCCCTTGCCTGCCTTTTTGAGGAGTACTTCAAAGCCCGTCCTGGGCACCTTTACTACGGGGAACAACCTCCATCAAACCCAGCCCCCTTGTCCCGCCTGGATCGTCATTGGCAACGAAGCACAAGGCATCAGCCCAACAGTGCAGTCCTATATACAGCAGCGCATTACCATTCCGCGCTATGGAAAAGCCGAATCCCTCAACGCCGCTATCGCCACGGCTATTGTGTGTGACCACTGGCAACGACAACAAAGCAGGGGTTGATACGCTACATGATATGCTACCGCTTTTAGCTAACTTAGCAGGCCTGTGCAAATTAACGGCATGGCTCAGCAATTTATCACTGATAACTACTAACTGATAATTCATACTGAATGTCTTTCCCTGAGTTACCTCCCCTACACCTCGCTCAAACCGCCCAAGTCATTCGCGAATTTTGGCAGGCCCACCACATCTTTCAGCACACACTCCAGCAACGGGAAGGCCAGCCCACGTTTACCTTTTATGAAGGCCCGCCCTCAGCCAACGGTGCCCCGGGCATCCACCACGTCCTGCCACGCACCCTCAAAGACCTCTTTTGTCGCTACAAAACACAACAAGGTTTCCGCGTAGACCGCAAAGGGGGATGGGACACGCATGGCTTGCCTGTAGAATTATCTGTAGAAAAAGCCCTAGGCATCACCAAAGAAGACATCGGTACTAAAATCAGTGTAGAAGACTTCAACGCCCAGTGCCGCCAAACTGTGCTGCGGTACAAAGACCAGTGGGACGAATTGACAACGCAGATGGGTTACTGGCTTGACACTGAGAGTCCTTATGTGACCTTCGACCGCGACTACATGGAGTCGCTATGGCAGCTACTCAAGCAGCTACACGACAAAAACCTGCTCTACAAAGGCTACACCATTCAGCCCTACTCCCCTGCCGCAGGCACCGGCCTCAGCGCCCACGAGCTCAACCAGCCCGGCTGCTACAAGCCCGTCAAAGACACCTCCCTTGTGGCTCAGTTTCAGGTTGTTGGAACAGCGCAAGACTATTTCTTGGCCTGGACTACGACTCCGTGGACTTTGCCGGCCAACAGTGCGCTGGCGGTAGGCCCAACCATTGACTACGTCAAGGTGCGCACCTTCAACCCCTACACCCACCAGCCTATCCAAGTCATCCTAGCCCAAGCTGCGCTACAGCGCTACTTCCCTACTGACCAGGCTGCAAATGCTACCGCATTCGAGACCTACCAGCCCGGCAACACCCCCATTCCCTGGCAGATAGCAGCCCACTACCAAGGCCAAGACCTGATAGGCCAAGAATACCACCAGCTCCTCCCCTACGTTACCCCCCAAGAACCTGCTTTCCGCATTATTGCTGGCGATTTTGTGGCCACAGACGAAGGCACTGGCATTGTACACATTGCCCCCACTTTTGGAGCCGACGACATGCGGGTGGCACAGCAGACTGGCATGCCGCCCATCATGGTGCCACGCGATGCCGATACGATGGTGCCCATTGTGGATCGCCAGGGCCGCTTTGTGCCTGAGATTACCGACTTCGCCGGCCAGTACGTCAAAGCTGCCTACGAACCCGATGCCATTCGCCAGCAACCTGACTACCAGCCCGTCGATGTACGCATCGCCATTCAGCTCAAAAAAGCCAACAAAGCTTTTCACGTCGCCAAATACGAACATAGCTATCCCCACTGCTGGCGCACAGACAAGCCTATTCTCTACTATCCCCTCGATGCTTGGTTCATCAAGACTACGGCGTGCAAAGAGCGCCTCATTGAGCTCAATAAGACTATTCATTGGCAGCCTGCTGCTACGGGCATGGGGCGCTTTGGGAATTGGCTGGAAAATCTGGTGGACTGGAATTTGAGTCGTGATCGCTACTGGGGCACGCCTTTGCCCATTTGGCGCACCCAAGACCAGCAAGAAGAGAAATGCATCGGCTCTATAGCCGAGCTACGCCAAGAAGTAGACCAAGCAGTAGCCGCTGGGCTCATGGAAGAACCTTTGCCCGAAGCCATTGATCTGCACCGCCCCCATGTAGACCGCATCGTACTCGTCAGCCCCACGGGCCAACCCATGTATCGGGAGTCTGACCTGGTAGACGTATGGTTCGACTCTGGGGCCATGCCTTATGCCCAATGGCACTATCCTTTTGAAAACCAAGCCCAGTTCGAGCGGCATTTCCCGGCAGACTTTATTGCAGAAGGCGTCGACCAAACCCGCGGCTGGTTCTTTACCCTACATGTCTTGGCGGTCTTGCTCTTCGACTCCGTGGCTTTCAAACAAGTGATTGCTAATGGCCTTGTCTTGGACGCTCAGGGCAACAAAATGTCCAAACGCTTGGGCAACGCCGTCGATCCTTTTGCTGCTATGGCCGAACACGGCCCTGATGCCCTGCGCTGGTATATGCTCAGTAATGCTAACCCCTGGGACAACCTCAAGTTTGATGCGCAAGGTCTCACCGAGGTCACGCGGCGCTTTTTTGCTACACTGCATAATACCTATGGTTTTTTTGCTTTGTATGCCAACATCGACCAGTTTGAGCCGGGCGCTTCCTCCGTTCCCCTTACTGAGCGTCCTGAAATTGATCGGTGGATTCTCTCGCGGCTCCACAGCCTGATCAAGACGGTAACTACCGCCTACGAAGCTTACTCCCCTACCCCAGTAGCCCGCGCCATCCAAGATTTTGTAGTGGATGACCTGAGCAACTGGTACGTACGCCTGAACCGCAAGCGCTTTTGGAAAAGTGAGGCAGGTGCAGACAAACAAGCAGCGTACCAAACGCTGTACACGTGCCTTACCACCATCACACAGCTAGCAGCCCCCATGGCACCTTTCTACACAGACCAGCTGTACCAAGCCCTGCACCCTCATGCCCGCCAAGCAGCACCCCCTTCGGTACATCTCACTGACTTTCCCGTGGCAGAAGAAAGTGCTATCGACCTAGTGTTAGAAAAGAAAATGAGCCAAGCCCAGAAAATAGTTTCTCTCGTTCATTCACTACGCAAAAAGCACCGCCTCAAAGTACGGCAACCCCTGGCCAAGCTACTCCTTCCTATAGCCGACGCTACTACCCAGGCTCAGCTAGCCACGCTCGAGCCTATCATCCAGGCAGAGGTTAACGTTAAGCATCTCACCTACTCTACCGACACTGCTGCTGTGGTGACCAAAAAGATCAAACCTAATTTCAAGGCCCTAGGCCAGCGCTATGGCCAGCATATGAAGGCCATCACCCAGGCCATTGCCCAGCTCAGTCAAGCAGAGATTCAGCAACTGGAACAGGAAGGGCAGTTTGTGCTTCAAACCACCCCTAGCCCCTCCTTGGCTAAGGAGAGGAATGTAGAAGAAGTGATCCCAGGCTCTGAGAAGGAGGGGAATGTAGAGGAGATAGTGATTACCCCAGAAGATGTAATGATCACCTCTGAAGACATCCCTGGTTGGGCTGTGGCCAGCGAAGGCGACATCACGGTGGCGCTAGACATCACGCTAGACGATGCCCTGCGGCAAGAGGGACTGGCCCGCGACCTCGTCAATCGCCTCCAAAACCTACGTAAAGACCAGGGATTGGCTGTGCAAGACAAAATAAACCTGACCTTAGCTACGCAAGACACCTTTGTACAGACCGCCATCCAGCAGCATCGAGCTTACATCAGCCGAGAGACCCAGGCCCTGCACCTAGCCGTAGTAGACAAAATGCAGCAAGGCACTTCTTTAGATTTAGATGCGTACACAGTACAGGTGCAGATGGCTGTGCAAGCCCCTCCTTCCAGTTAAGCCTTGCATATACTAAGTACTAGCTAGGTATGGCTACTCCGGCGCTACGATTTGGCCCAATATCATATTATCCCTACTATTGCAGCAGCAACCTGTATTTTCTAAACAATCTTTTTTATCCCTGCCTAGAATGAAAATATATAACTGGCTCATCGCACCTTTGCTGTATATAGTCCTGCTTGTAGGATGTCGTACAGTGGACTCAGAAGAAACAAAAATTGAATATACGCTCAGGATACGGAGTACTGACAAAAAAGTAAAAGAACCCCAAAAATTTGGGGATCACTATATAGCGAACGTAGGAGATGCCCTCATAATCAGCGCCCAAGCTAAAAGCCCCAAAGCAAACAATATTCGCTGGCATGTTTGTAAAGAATACAACCTGTCTCGTAAGCACTTCGGCGCAAAAGAGTCAGCTCAGCGAGAAAGAGCATTGCATGAAGCGGGAGAAGAACGTAAAAAAGAGCTAGAAATCGACCTAGATGGTATAGCTATTGATAAGCCATGGGAAATGATTGTCGAAAATAAACATTATCCAGACCTAGTATTGAAATGTGGCCCGCATAATGAAAAGGCACTTAGTATCAACGCAAGATTAAGTAATGTAACCTATTCCATAAAAGTTATGGGAATAGTGCAAGAGGAGAAGCCAGAACAACCGAAAGGGGAGCAAAATTAGATAAGGTTCTTACTCTATTTCTCCTACTACCCCTAGCCAGCTTTTGCTGGCTTTTTTTACAGCTTATTGCATAAGATAAACCTCCTATGCTGATTGCCTTAACCGCCTCAGCACCGTAATTTTGCATCTAACCCGATCATACACCCATGTCCCACACCCCCCCTATCCACACCATCACTGCAGCCCTGCCCTATGCCAACGGTCCTATCCACATTGGACACCTGGCTGGTGTGTACATTCCTGCAGACATCTATGCACGCTATCGACGTAGCTGTGCCGAACAAGTACTCTTCATCAGCGGCTCAGACGAACACGGGGTGCCCATCACTATTCGGGCCCAGCAAGAGGGGATTACGCCGCAGCAGGTAGTGGACAAGTACCATGCCCTTAATCAGCAAGCATTTGCTGACTTGGGTATTAGCTTTGATATTTTCTCCCGCACTTCTTCAATGCAACATCACCAAACGGCCAGGGACTTTTTCAAGACTTTATATAATAAAGGCTGCCTCACTACGCAGGAAACTGAACAATACTACGATCCTGAACACAAGCAGTTTTTAGCAGACCGATACATTAAAGGTACTTGCCCCAAGTGTGGACATACTGATGCATATGGCGACCAATGTGAGCATTGTGGTAGTACCCTTAGCCCAGAAGAGTTGCTAGCACCCCGATCGGCTTTGAGTGGGGCAGTGCTGCAGCGCAAAAAAACCCTTCACTGGTACTTGCCCCTGGATCAATACGAAAGCTGGCTCAAGGAGTGGATCTTAGAGGGGCACCCAGAATGGAAGACGAACGTCTATGGCCAGTGTCAGTCCTGGCTCGCCCAGGGCCTCCAACCCAGGGCCGTTACCCGCGACCTATCCTGGGGCGTACCTGTTCCTCTGCCTGAGGCGCAAGGTAAAGTGCTGTACGTATGGTTTGACGCCCCCATTGGCTACATCAGTGCTACGCAGGAATGGGCTGCTGCACATGGCCAAGATTGGCAGCCTTTTTGGCAAGGAGACAACACCACACTCGTCCACTTTGTCGGTAAAGACAACATCGTCTTCCACTGCCTCATCTTTCCCACCATGCTACAGGCACATGGCAACTTTATCTTGCCTACCAACGTCCCCGCCAATGAATTCATGAACCTGGAGGGGCAGAAGATTTCTACCTCGCGCAACTGGGCGGTGTGGCTGCATGAATACTTGGCTGACTTTCCTGGGCAGCAAGATGTACTGCGCTATGTTTTGTGTGCCAATGCGCCCGAAACCAAAGACAGTGATTTTACTTGGCAGGATTTTCAAGCTAAAAATAACAATGAATTGGTAGCTATTCTGGGCAATTTTGTGAATAGGACGCTCGTGCTGACCCATAAATACTTTGAAGGCACGGTACCTACTCCTGGGCCTTTAACGCCTAGCGAAGAAGCTCTGACTACTTTTGTGCAGCAATTGCCTGCACAAATAGGCCAGGCTATAGAGCAGTTCAAGTTTAGAGAGGCGTTGCAGCAAGTGATGGACTTGGCGCGGGCAGGCAACAAGTATTTGGCCGATACTGCGCCGTGGCATTTGATCAAAACGGATATACCTCGTGTAGGAACTATCTTGTACATGGCGCTGCAGCTGACGGCCAACCTGGCTATTCTTTTGGAACCGTTTTTGCCTTTTACAAGTCGGAAGTTGGGGCAGTGGCTCACTACCCCTACCTCTTCCTTGAAGGAGGGGAGTATAACGCATTGGGATTGGACGCAGGCTGGTAGCATGAAGCTGCTATCTCCTGGCGCAGCAATACAAAAGCCTACTTTGCTTTTTGAGAAGATTACCGACGAGGCTGTGATGGCCCAGCAGGCCAAGCTGCAACAAGTTCAAGGGACTGTAGCGTCATAGAAAAGCATCCGTTGTCCTGAGTTTGCAACCCAGGACGACAGAGCTACAGAAGAACTAATTGTACTGCGCCATGGTACGCTCAATCCCGAGTGTACAAAACGCCTCACTCATCTGGGTTGTTTTTTCTATTACTTCAGGCAAGGCAGCCTGCTCTTGAGCCGTGAAAGGAGCCAGCACATAATCAGTCTGGCGGCCTTTGGAAAAATCCTGGCCAATGCCCACGCGCAGCCGAGGATAGACCTGGGTGGCCAAGCTTGCTTCAACGCTTTTGAGCCCATTGTGGCCTGCTGTACTGCCTTGGGATCGTATCCTGAGCTTGCCAAATGGTAAGGCCACATCGTCTACAATAACCAGGCTACGCTCGACAGGCACCTGCAGATGCTGCAGCCAATAGCGCACAGCCTTGCCACTATTGTTCATGTAGGTACTAGGCTTAATGAGGTACAGTTGCCGACCACGATGGCGGTAATGAGCCACAGCAGCCAAACGCTGCTCCTGGAAAGATGCTTCATGCGCTTGGGCCAATTGATCGAGTACCATAAAGCCGATGTTATGGCGGGTAAGGACGTATTGGGCACCAATATTGCCTAAGCCTATCAGTAAGTATTTCATAGCCTTTGTAATGTGCTTCTACTATGCCGCTTACTAGCTGCCTATAAATATCAAGATACTTCACTTTGTCAAAAGGGAGCTGATTTTGGTACCCGCAATAATATCTTGCTGTTTTTTGGCAGTATACACCTAGGATGAGGAGGAGCATCAAGGATGATAATACACTCCTTAAAAAGATTGTCGTTCGTTATCGCTCTTTTAATGGTTGGAATCACTCAAATCTGGTAAATCCGGCTGGTTGATCCAGTAAGCTTTTTCTCCGATAGGTATCAAGTTTATATTTTATATGCTACTGGATTGTTATGGGTGGCATTTATTCACTAGGAATCATGTCTTTAAACTTACTTAACACTCCATTATGTGGCTGATTGTCCATTTTTTCTGTGAACTTTTGAAAAGACTGCTCCATTCTTTGCATGCTTTCTTTCAATTCTTGCATTTCGCTTAGAGTCTTGTCTGTTTTTTCGAGTGTCTTTAATGCTTTT